>CBRGOK010000721.1:0-2173 GCA_967798035.1 uncultured bacterium | reverse complement strand
GCGGACGGCGCTCTCCCTCGATCCCGGCTTCCTCTCGGCGAGGTACCTCCTCGTGCGGGCCCTCGAGACGGCGGGGGATCGGGAGGGGGCGAGGCGGGAGGCGGAGGACCTCCTCCGGAGGGACGGGGAAGGCGCCCGCGCCGCGCTCTGGCTCGCCGGGCGCGCGCTCGACGAGGGGAGGCCGGCCGAGGCGGTCTCCCTCCTCCGGGGCGCCCTCGAGCGCGATCCCTCGAACGTCCACGCCCGGATCCGGCTCGCGCAGGCGATCCTCGCCGCGGGCCGTCCGGAGGAGGCGGCCGCCGAGGTCGAGGCCCTCCTCTCGACCGGCCGCCTCGAGCCGGCCGTCCTCTACGAGCTGGCGGGGCTCTACCGGCGGGCGGGCCGCCTCGAGCGCGCTCTCGCGCTCCTCGAGCGCGCGGCCGCCGAGGCGAGCCCCGAGTTCCTCGCGCGGGTCCCCCGCGCGGAGATCGACCTCGCCATCGAGGAGATCCGGGAGGAGCTGCGCAGCGGCCGCCGGACCGTCTCCGCCGACGACCTCCTCGCGGTGCTCCGCGGCGATCCTTCCCCCGAGCGGCGCGCGGAGGCGCTCTCGGCGCTGTGCGGCGCCGAGGTGCCGGGCCTCGCGCGGGTCCTCCAGGAGGCGCTGCGGGACGCGGATCCCTCCGTGCGGGCCCTCGCGGCCCGGGAGGCCGGGGCGCGCTCCCGGGCGCTCGCGGCTCGGGTCCTCCCCGCGCTCCTGCGCTCCGACCCCGATCTGCGCGTCCGCGCCGCCACCTGCGAGGGGCTCGGCCGGTGGCGCGTCGAGGAGGCGCTTCCCGATCTCGTCGCGGCGATGGAGGCGGGGGAATCCCCCCTCGCCGAGGCGGCCTGCCGGGCGGTCGAGTCGATCGCCGAGCGCGCCTTCTTCCTCGGGGATCCCTCCTCACCCGATCTCGCCCCGCGGAGGGAGGCGGCGCGGCGGGCCCGGGCGTGGCTCGAGGCGCGGAGCGCTCCACGGCCCCCCGCGCGGGAGGGAGGAGCGCGGTGATCCTCGTCACGGGCGGGGCGGGCTACATCGGGAGCCACACGGTGCGGCGCCTTCGCGCCCAGGGGTTCGAGACCGTCGTCCTCGACGACCTCTCCGAGGGCCACGCGGCGGCGGTGAGGGGACCGTTCGTGCGCGGAGACCTCGGGGACCGGGAGGGGATGCGGCGCCTCTTCCTCGAGCGGAAGCCGCGGGCCGTGATCCACTTCGCCGCCTCCTGCCTCGTCGGCGAATCGGTCAGCGATCCGGCCAAGTACTGGCGCAACAACCTCGGCAACACCCTCGTCCTCCTCGACGCAATGCGGGAAGGAGGGTGCGACCGGCTCGTCTTCTCCTCGACCTGCTCCCTTTACGGCGACCCGATCCGCACTCCGATCGACGAGGCCCATCCGGTCGCCCCGATCAATCCCTACGCCTCGACGAAGGCGGCGGCGGAGCGGGCGATGGGGGAGTACGCCCGCGCGTACGGCCTGCGCTGGATCGCGCTCCGCTACTTCAACGCGGCGGGGGCCTCCCCGGAGGGGGACCTCGGGGAGGACCACGCGCCCGAGTCCCATCTGATCCCGCGCGTCCTCCACGCGGCGCTCGGGAAGGAGCCCCTCGTCGAGATCTACGGGACGGACTACCCGACCCCCGACGGCACCTGCGTGCGGGACTACATCCACGTCGAGGACCTCGCCGAGGCCCACATCCTCGCGCTGCGCCACCTCGACGGGGGAGGCGCCTGCGGCCCCCTCAATCTCGGGACGGGCACGGGCCATTCCGTGCGGGAGGTGATCGAGGCCTGCCAGAAAGCGACGGGGGCCTCCCTCCGGGTCGAGGTGCGCGCGCGGCGACCCGGAGACCCGGCGATCCTCGTGGCCGACGGCGCCCGGACGCGCGCGACGCTCTCCTGGGCTCCGCGGTTCCCGCGCCTGGAGGAGATCGTCGCCACCGCCTGGGCCTGGCACCGCGCGCACCCCGACGGGTTCGGGGACCGGGGCGGGCGCTCGTCCCGTTGAGCGTCGAGCTCCTCGTCCTCGGCAGCGGCTCGATCCTCCCGCACCCGCGGCGGGGACCGGCCGGCTACGCCCTGCGCGTGGCCCCGGGGGAGGTCTTCCTCCTCGATCCCGGCCCGGGAACCGTCCGGCGGCTCGCCCCCTGCGGCCT
>CBRGOK010000720.1:0-2174 GCA_967798035.1 uncultured bacterium | reverse complement strand
CGGCGGGGCCCCGTGAGGATCAGCGCCGGGAAGTGGCGGGCGGAGTGGGCGATCTGGGGCCCGAGGAGCCGAGGAACGAAGCGCACGGGTGAATTCTAAGATTGAATCTTAGAAAACACCATCCCCGCCCAACCCCCCTCCCCGTCAGGGGCGCGTCGAGAACCGCAGATCAAAGTCGACGAGCGCGTTCCCGGCGAGGTCCCGGAACAAGTGCCGGAGGGGCAGGAGGTACTGGACCCCGGATCGCAGCGGTCCGATATGCTCGTAGACCAGGACCGTCCCTCCCTCCTCCCAGCGCGAGGGGGATCTTCCGACGAGGGGGAAGAGGAGGCCCTTCTTCTCGTTCTCCGCGACCTCGGTCGCCGAGTACCCCCTGCCGGGGCGCATCGGCTCGGAGAAGACGATCCGGATCTGCTTCAAGCCGGGATCGACCTCGGTCGCCCCTGTCGGGGGTTCGCTGCGCAGGACCCTCGGACGCTCGGAGTCCGCTGTCGCGACCGTCCGGAATCGCACCTTGGCCTCGGGGATCGGGGCTCCTCGCGCGTCGAGGAGGACGCCGTCGAGGTCGACGAGGATCTCCCGGTCGGGGGAAAGGGGGTTCTTGAGCGAGAGGACGAGAGCCCGCCCGTCCTCCTCCAGGGAGACTCCTCCGAGCCACGGCGAATCCGCGCCGGCCGCCTTCGCACGCTCCGTGACTGGGCCACCGAGTTCCACATGGGCGCGAGGACCGATCGGCGCGAGCGGCCCGTCGAACACGAGCCGGATCCGCTCGAGGAGGTAGGGGGCGTCCCGCGCGCCGTCCGCAGGATCGCTCCGCGCGAGCCGGACGGGACGGAAGACGTGGAACGGCGCCTCCGCGATCGGAGCCGTCACCTCCGGGTCGACGGCGAGGGCGGCGGGCGCGTCCCCCGTGCCGATCCTGAAGTCCCCGCGATCCCCGAGGAGGACGTCGAGATCGACCTCCTCTTTCTCGGTGGTCAATCGGATGGGAACCCGAGGCGGGAGGACGGTGGGGATTCCCTTCGGACAGGGTAGGGATTCGAGCGCGCCCGAGACCTTCTGCTGCGTGCCGTCCACTCGGACGTCCTTGAGCGCGAGGTGCGCGTGTCCCTCGCGCAGGATCCAGGGAAGCACTTCCTGGGACTCCTTCCCCGCTCCTTCCAGGCACTCGAGGAAGTCGGCGAGATCGCTCCCCTTCCCCGCGCAGCGCCGGTGATACGCGGCGAGTGCCCTGTCGAGCGCATCTCGGCCGACGGCGGCCTCGAGTCCGCGAAGAACGAGGGCGCTCTTGGCGTACGCGAGCCCCTGGTATCCCTTCGTCCCGAAGACGACTTGAACCAACCCTGGATCGGCTCCGGCTTCGTGCACCGCCGCGAGGTACTGGTTCCGCTGCTCCGCGGCGTGCCGACGGGCGGCCGCCTCTCCCTCCCGCGCCTCGAGCCAGCGCCAGGAGGAGTGCTCCGCGAGGCCCTCGGTGAGGAAGCGTTCCCCAGGACCCTTGGCCTGGACCGCCCCTCCCCACCAGAGGTGGGCGACCTCGTGACCGATCGTCTCCGCGGGGAGGCCCTCCTCGTCGAACGCGCCGCGGTCGAAGGTGAGGAGCCCGGGGGCGGCCCAGTTGTAGGAGCCCGTCACGCAGTCGATCTCGCAGACGCCGAGGACGGCCGCGTCGACGGGCCCGAACCGCTCCGCGTAGAAGTCGTGGGCGCGCGCCACATCGTCGAGGACGCGGGGACCGAGGCCGGCGTGCTCCTCCTTGAGGAGCGCCACGAGGAGCGTCTTGCCGCTCTTCCTCTCGTGGCGCCGGTAGCGGCCCGCGACGAGGGAAAAGGTGGACGGCGTCCGGAGCTCGAATCTCCACGGGCGCCCTTCGGTGGGAGCCGGGCCCGACGCGTCGGTCGGGACGCCCGGCAGGAACACCTCGAAGTCCTTGGGCGCGATCACGCGGACGGATCCCCGGACCGGTTCGACGCCGGGCCCTTCGAGGTCCGAGGGGACCTGGGGGTAGAACACCGTCTGCTCGGACATCCGGAACTCCTCGGGAGCGAGGAGCAGGATCCCGCGCCAGTCCTGCTCCCCCGTTCCGTCCGCGCCGCGGCCGGCCCACTCCAGCGCGATGCGGACCCGCTCGCCCGCAGGATCGGGCTTCCTCCCGAGATCGAGCCGAACGATTC
>CBRGOK010000719.1:0-2175 GCA_967798035.1 uncultured bacterium | reverse complement strand
GGAGCGCGGGCGGACCCGCCGCGTCCGTCGCGTCGAAGACGCGCGCTCCTCCCTCCGCCCGCCACGCCCCGCCCGCGGGTTCCCAGAAGCCGGCCCCCGGATCGCGATCCGAATCGAAGATCGTCACCAGGACCGCCTCCCGGTCCCCGCGGTCCTTCCGGAGGAGCGCGCTCTCGACGTAGAGGTCTCCCTCGAGGATCTGCACCCTCTCGTTCGGGCGTCCCCCCACCCGCTTCACGCAGTGGACGCCGTCGGGGCTGCGGAACACGGCGAGGTCAAAGCGCCGCAGGGTGGGGCCGAGGCCGCCGATTCGCCGGACGAGGACCCGGTCCCCCGTCGATCGGTCCCCGTGGAGGAGCGGCTCCATCGAGCCGGTCGGCACCGCGTAGGCGTCGAAGCCGGCGTCGAGCCCGACGACCGCCGCGAGGAGGAGGGAGAGGAGGACGAGGAGGGCCAGCCGGCGGCGGGCGCTCAAGCGGATCCACAAGTTCGACTCATCGTACGTACGGGGGGCTGCCGATGCCCTCCTCGCGGCCCCCCCCCGGCAACCTCCGCCGCGTGGGCCTATAATCGCACCTGGATGGTGGCGCTCTCCCACCGCGATCCTTCGCCGGAGTCGAACCTTTGACCCCCGCGCCTCGACCCGACCCGGCCTGGAAAGGCGTGCTCGACCTGTGCGACGAGATCGGCGTGCTGAAGCGCCGGATGGGGGAGGGGCATGCCTCCCGGGAGGCGCTGAGCCGCCTGCGGGAGGAGACGCACCGGAAGGCCGCGGACCTGCGGCGGACCCTCGCCGAGTCCCGCCAGCCGAGCGTCTTCGCCGACCTCGCCCGGCGCCACGGGCTGACCCCGGAGGACCTCGCCGTCCTGGCGCACCTCCTCACCCGGTTCACCTCCCCGGGCCGGGGCGACGTCGCGGGCCGCGACCTCCTCGACCTCCTCTGCGGCTCGACGTTCGAGAAGCTCGCGGCCATGCGCCTGCTGCGCCCGGAGGGGGCGCTCCGGAGAGCCGGGCTCGTCATCGCCACCTTCCGCCCGAGGGGAGGCCAGGATCCGCTCGACGTGCGGTTCCGGCTCTCCGACCGGATCGCGCGCCGTTTCACCGGGGGATCCTCCCGTCTGCGGTCCAGGGCCCCGTCGCGGGGGAGCTACCCCGACGAGCACGAGTACCTCCTCGACCTGCGCGACCTCGCCGCCCTCCATCGCGAGCGGGCCGCGCTCCTCTTCGACGGGGGAGCCGGCGAGGGAACCCTCGCGGACGCGGACCTGAGGGCCATCCGGCTCCGGATCGAACAGGCGTGGCGGGCGCTCGAGCGGCGGATCCGGGCGAGCCCCGAGGCGCCGCGCTACCGCTTCGAGGGCCTGCGCCGCGAGTTCGGCCTCACCGAGGACGAGGTCCTCGTCGTGGTCGCCCTCCTCTTCCAGGAGTGCTTCGAGACCGACCCCTACGTCCCCGTCGTCGACCTCGTGAAGATGGTGAGCGACGGGGAGGCCGCCGTGCTCCGGAAGCGGGCGCTCTTCCACCGGGAGGGGCGGCTCCTCTCGAAGTCCCTCGTCTCCCTCGAGGACCCGATCGCCGAGAAAGACGTCTCCGCCGTCGCCTGCCTGAACAACTGGGTGGCGGAGCGCGTCCTCGCCGACCCGGGGAGGGACCGCGCCATCCCTCCCGACGAACGGATCGACTTCCACCTCTACCTCAAGGACCTGAAGTCCTCCTCCCCGTTCTTCCGGGACCTCGACGAAGGTCGTTCCGCGCACTGATCGCGCCGCCATCCCCCGTGAGCGCCGAGCGCCCCGACCTCGTCCACGACTGGAACGTGGCGGCGTCCCGCTTCGTGCCCGAGCATCCCGTCGAGCTCGACGACGAGACCCTGCGCGACGGCCTGCAGTCCCCCTCGGTCCGCGACCCCGACCTCGACCGCAAGCTCCGGATCGTTCGGCTGATGGACGCGCTCGGGATCGACACCTGCGACGTCGGGCTCCCGGGGGCCGGACCCCGGGCGCGCGAGCACATCGAGACCCTCGTCCGGGAGATGCGAGACGGGGGGCTGAAGATCGGGGCGAACGTCGCGTGCCGCACGCTCGTCTCCGACATCGCGCCGGCGGCCGACCTCGTCCAGAGGCTCGGCCACCCGATCGAGGTCTGCGCGTTCATCGGCTCGAGCCCGATCCGGC
>CBRGOK010000718.1:0-2180 GCA_967798035.1 uncultured bacterium | reverse complement strand
GTCGGCTCGGCCTCGCGCAGGTCTATGGGACGCTTGGGGCAGAAGTAGACCTCGATCCACTACTCCTCGACATCGCCGGGGGGCTTCACGTGGAAGGAGAGCCCGCAAACCGGCGCGAGGAGCCGCCGGGGCGCCGCCTCGGGCGCGTCGGGATCGACGAGGGGGAGCGCCCGGGCGAAGGCGAACCGCGTCGGGGGGAGCGGCTTCGCGAGGACGGCGAAGTACTTGTTCATCGACCCCGCCCAGAGGACCTCCCCCGCGGGGAAGGGGCGGGGCCGTCCCCCCCCCTTCGGGTCCGCGACGATCTGCTTGGCCTTGAGCGAGTACCCCTCCTTCAGCGCCGCGACGGCGACGGGATCGGCGTAGAGCCGATCCCCGTAGGGGAAGATCGAGGAGGCGGGCGAGAAGGAGAGGGGGAGGTCCCGGCCGACGGCCGAGCGGTCCTCGTTCGCGAGGCGCAGGACGACCTCGACGGTGAAGGGCGCCTTCCCGGGTCGGAACTCCTTCTCGAACGTCATGCCGTTCGAGAGGGGGCAGCGCGCGAGGAGCGCCCCGTCGGGGGAGAGGGGGACGAACGCCCAGGGGACGGAGTCGAGTTCGAGGCCGAGGGAGCCCGCGTGGTCGCGCAGGCCGAAGGTCGCCGACCCGCCGGCCGGAGCCCGGAGGATCGGGAGCCAGGTCGCGGGGTCCTCCGAGGACGCCCGCTCCGAGGCCGTGTCGGGGTAGAAGCTCTTGAGCCGCGCATCCTTCGCGACCGCGCCCGTCCCCGCGAGGGCGATGCGCAGCTCCGGGGTCTCGAGGAGGACGTCCTCGGAGGGGGTCTCGAGCGTCGAGCGCAGGTAGGGGGCGCTCGCCGTCCGCACGCCTTCCGGGGACGGGGCAGGGGCGGTGGCCGGGGCCGATTCGGGGGCCGATTCGACGCCAGGGGGGGCGGGCCGGGGCGCGGGCGCGGGGCGTCGTGGCGAGGGGAAGAGGTAGTTCCAGAGGAGGAGGACCGCGAGACAGAGGACGATCGCGAGGAGGAAGCGCGGCTTGTCCACGGGGGGAGGGGGCCCTAGCGCCCCGCGAGGAGCCGGCTCGCGAGGAACTCGGGGAGGACCCCGGTCGCCCGGATTCGCGACGCCGCCTTCTCCATGTCGTAGTCGAGCCGCACGAACTCGACGCTCTCCCCGTCGTAGATGGCGTAGCCGAGCCGGGGGTCCCCGTCCCGGGGCTGCCCGACCGACCCCACGTTGACGAGGGTCTTCCCGTCCTTCGGGAAGCGCCAGGGCCCCTCGAGCGAGCGGGGCGAGATGAACCGCCCGTCCTGCGTGAAGATCCCGGGGACGTGGGAGTGGCCGATCATCGCCACGGACCGGTCGAAGGCGGCGAAGGCCGCCTCCATCTTCGCCTCGTTCTTCGCGTCCTTCGGAAGGATGTACTCCCGCAGCGGATCGCGCGGGGATCCGTGGGAGTAGAAGGTCCGCTCGTCCCTCACGACCTCGGGGAGCTCCCCGAGGAACTCCCAGAGCCGGAAGTTCTCCTCCCGGGGCCGTTCGGGGGCGTTCAGGGTCGCGCGCGTCCAGTCGATCGCTGCGCGCGCCTTCGGATTGAAGTCCTCGGCGTAGTGCATCGCGGCCTGCTCGTGGTTGCCGAGGACCGTGAAGCGGCAGCGCTCCATCACCGTCGAGATGCACTCCCTCGGGCTCGCCCCGTACCCGATGACGTCCCCGAGGCACACGACGTCCTCGATCCCCCGCATCCCGACGTCGGCGAGCGCGACGGAGAGCGCGTCGACGTTCGAGTGGATGTCCGAGAGGATCGCCGTCCGCACGCGTCAGGCGCTCCCCTTCTTCCTCGGGGGGGGCCCCGGCTCCGCTTCCTCCTTCAGCATCACCGGGATGTCGTCCCGGATCGGATAGCGCAGCCCGCACTTCACGCAGACGAGCCGGTCCCCCTCGAGGACGACCTCCGTCTTGCAGACGGGGCAGGCGAGGATCTTCAGCAGCTCTTCGTCGATCATCCGGGGGGGGCGGCGGGCGGATTATTCCCGCGTCGCTCCCCTGCGGCAACGAGGACCCGAGCCCTAGGATGTCCGCCCCTTGGACGCCCCGGTCCGGCGCTCCTCCGTCCTCGCGCTCCTCCTCGCCCTCTCCGGGGCGAGCGCGCTCGTCGACGAGGTCGCCTGGGTCCGCCTCCTC
>CBRGOK010000717.1:0-2180 GCA_967798035.1 uncultured bacterium | reverse complement strand
GGCCGCCCCCCCCCCCCCCCGCCGCGCCCCCCCCCCCCCCCGCGGCCCGCGGCAACGAGATCCGCAGCAACCTGGCGGACATCGGGGCGGCGGTCGCCCCGCTCGGCGCGAACGGGCTCAACATCCCCGCCCTCCTGAGCGTCCACGAGACGGCGCCCTACTTCTACAGCGGTCTCGCCCAGACGCTCGAGCAGGTGCTCGACGGCTCGCAGGACACGAACGGCGGCGTGCGGCACCACTTCGTCGCCGACCCGCTGATGCGCGCCGACATCGTCCAGTTCCTGAAGACGATCGACGGGAAGGCGAAGACGCTCAAGTAGGGCGACGCGGTCTCCCTCCGCGCGATCCGGATCCCCGGACAGGGGTGGTATTCTCGTTCCGGAAGGCCCGATCGCGGGGGAGAAGGCCGCCGCCCGACCCATCGACTTGAAGGCACCCGATCCCGCATGGCGCCGCCGGATCCGTCTCGCCTCGGCGCTCGGGGTCCTCGCCGCCGCCGGCCTCGCGGCCTCGACCGGGCTCCGAGGAGACGAGGGCCTCGCCTTCCGCCTCGTGAAGAGCTTCGCCGTCCCGGGCAAGGCGGAGATCGTGGCGGCCTCGCCCGACGGCAAGATCCTCGCCTACACGGACTCGAAGGGGGCGCGAAGGCGCATCGGGATCGTCGACATCTCCGATCCCTCGGCCCCTTCCCTCCTCGCGTCCATCCCGGTGTCCGGGGAGCCGACAAGCGTCTCCATCCTCGGGACCTGGGCCGTCGCGACGGTCTGGACCGGCCCGCCCGAGCCGGGATCCCGGGCGCCGAAGCCCGAGCCGGGGCGGCTCCTCCTCATCGACCTCGAGGAGCCCGCCACGCCCGCCGTCACCGGCTCGGTCGAGATCGGGCACCACCCCGACTCCGTCAAGCTGGCCCGCATCGCCGGGACGCTCCTCGCCGTCGTCGCGGTCGAGAACGAGCCGGTAGTCGTCGAGGAGGGGCGCGTCACGCGCGAGACGCGGCCGGGGCACCCGATGGACGCGAGCGCACCGGGCCTCGTCCAGGTCGTCCTCCTCGACACGGCGAGACCGGAGGCATCCCCGGTGAAGGACGTCCCCTTCCCCGAGCCTCTCCTGGCGAAGGCCGGCCTCCTCTTCCCGGGGGATCCCCAGCCGGAGTTCGTGGCGATCCACGGCGAGACGGCGGCCGTCTCCCTCCAGGAGAACAACGGGATCGCCCTCCTCGACCTCGCGACGCCCGCCTCTCCCCGGATCCTCTCCGTCTTCTCCGTCGGGACCGCCGGCGATCGACCGGCGGACCTGACCGAGGACGGGAAGACCTCCCTCACGGAGACCTACCCCGCCGACGTCGTCGCCGGGAAGCATCCCGGCCCGACGGACGCGGCGGGGAAGCCCGTGCCGGCCGGCGCGCGGATGCCCGACGCCGTCGCGTTCAGCCCCGACGGGACCGCGATCTACGCGGCCGACGAGGGGGAGCTCGATCTCACGGGCGCGCGCGGGTGCAGCGCCTGGTCGAGGTCGGGCGCGCTCCTCTGGGAGGACCGCGGCCTGCTCGAGAAGACGGCCTCGCTCCTCGGCCGCTACCCCGAGGGGAGGTCCGGCAAGCGGGGGATCGAGGTCGAGGGGGTCGCGGCGGCCGCCTTCGGGGACCGCGACTACCTGTTCGTCCTCGCCGAGCGGGGATCGTTCATGGCGGTCTTCGACATCGACCGGCCAGGGGCGCCGGCGCTCCGCCAGATCCTCCCGACCGGGGACTCGCCGGAGGGGGTCGTCGCGATCCCCTCGCGGAATCTCGTCGTCACCGCGGACGAGGAATCGGGGACGCTCACGATCTTCGAGGGCGTCCCCGGAACCGTCCCGCCGCTGCCCCGGTAGACCCGCCGACCGGGCTGGCGGCATCCGGGCCGGCGCTAGGTCACCTTGATCTCGACCGTCTTCGGCTTCGCCTTCTGCGTCTTCGGGAGGCGGATCGTCAGGATCCCCTCCTTGAACTCCGCCCGAACCTGGGTCTCGTCGACGTATTCGGGCAGGCCGAAGGTCCGCAGGAAGGTGCCGTAGGAGCGCTCGAGACGGTGGAACTTCTTCCCCTTCTCCTCCTTCTCCAGGCGGCGCTCCCCCTCGATCCGGAGGATCCCCTCCACGACGTTGACCTTGACGTTCTCCTTCGAGATCCCGGGCACCTCCAC
>CBRGOK010000716.1:0-2181 GCA_967798035.1 uncultured bacterium | reverse complement strand
ACCGAACCGGGCTCGATCCGGCCGACGCCGAGCGATCCGCCCCGCCCGCCCGGACCCTTCCACTCGACGCGCGCGTCCTCGAGCGGGCCCGCGCCCGAGTGACGGACGAGGAGGGGGACGCGGAGGGTCTCCCCTTTCCAGACCGCCCGGGCGGGGAGCTCGGCCAGCACGGCGGTCTCCCCGTTGAACGGCAGGAACTCCCCGGGCCCCCACTTGGGCTGCCGCGCCTCGTCCAGCAGGCCGGAGCCGAGGTCGATCACGTCGTGGAGGTGCGTCACGACGAAACCCGAGAGCTCCGGCCTCGCGCGGAACGCCTCGACGAGGAACTTCCGGTAGGCGAGGACCTGCCGCTTCGAGAGCCCCTCCATGCGCTCGTAGAGGGGCTCGGGCATCTGCGGCGCGGCCTCGACCTGGAACGGGCGCATCCACCAGGGGGGAGTCCCGCCGTTGCGCTCGAGGATCCGCGGCAGGTTCTTGAACGTGTCGCCGTCGATCGTCTCCCCGAGGAGGAAGGGCTTCTCCCTCGTGCGGGCGACGCCTGCGGCGTCGAACCCGCGGAGTCGGCCCGGGTAGGGGTGGGCGCTCTGGAACTCGGCGAGGCGACTCGGCCCCAGGGGTCGAGGGGGCGGCCCGCCCCATCCCCCCGAGTTGTCGAGGAGGAGGCCGGAAGGGCCCTTCTCCTTCACGGCGGCGAACGCGCGGTCGACCAGCCTTCCGTCGAAGTAGCGCTTGTCCCACTCCGTCGAGAGGGAGGAGAGGACGATCGAGGGGTGGTGGCGCAGCGCCCGCGCCATCTCCCCGTACTCCCGGACGAGGGCCTCGCGGTTGGCGTCGTCGACCCGGATCTGCCAGTTCGGATACTCCTGCCAGAGGAGGATCCCCTCCTCGTCGGCGGCGCGGTACCAGGCCTCGGGGAAGACGACCAGGCAGGGCTTCACGCCGTTGAACCCGAGCGCACGCACCGCCGCGAATTCCTCCCGCGCCGTCGCGCCGTCGGGGGCCGGGGCGATCCGGTCGGGGTACCACCCCCAGTGGAGGACTCCGCGGAACTCGATGGGCCGTCCGTTCAGCAGGACCGCGTTCCCCTCGGCGCGGACCTCGCGCAGCCCGAAGCGCGCCGAACCACGGTCCACCTCCCGCCCGTCGCGCTCGAGGGAGACGCTCCCCTCGTAGAGGTGGGGCCGCCCGGGCTCCCAGAGGACCGGCGCCTTGATCTCGATCGGGAGTCTCACCGGCACCGTCGCGCGCGCCGGGACGTAGAGGCTGACGGTCCGGTCCCCCTCCCCCTCGACGCGCCCCGTCACGGTGAAGCGCGACCCGCTCGCCCCGGCGTTCTTCACCACCACCTCGAGGTCGGCGAAGGGAGGATGGAGCTTCCCCCGGGCGAAGAAGTCCTCCAGGGTGAGATCGTCCTTCGCCTCGAGGGTCACCCCCTGCCAGATCCCCGCGTAGTTCGAGCCGACCAGCTGCACGAACCCCCGCGTCGCCCGCTCCCGGTGCTCGACCCTCACCACCAGCGTGTTCGTCCCCGGGCGCGCGGCCTCCGCGGCGTCGACGGTGAAGGGCGCCCAGCCCCCGACGTGGCCGCCGACCTCGGCGCCGTTCACGAAGACCCGCGCAGTCCGCTCGACCGCCTCGAATCGGATCCGGATCCGCCGCCCCCGCCATTCCTCCGGGACCTCGAAGGTCCGCCGGTACCAGCCGATCAAGTGCTCCCCGTCCGGATGGCGGATCCCTCCCCCCGGAGCCGGGAAGCAGCCGGGCACCTTCCCGATCCCCCACGGCGCCCGGGATCCACCCGTCGAATCGGGCTCGAACCAGCGCTCGGCGAGCCCCCTGTCCTCGTCGTCGTAGGCGAGGTCCCAGATCCCGGCGAGATCGATCGAGTCGCGCCCCACAGCGCGCGGAAGGATAGCCACGCAGGCGAGGAGGGAGGCGGGGACCAGGAAGAGGAGGATGCGCACGCGAGGGCCCGGCCGACCGGGGAGCGATATCCTCGCCTCCCCGCGTTCCAGAGCCAGCGGTCCATGCGGAGCCACGGGGCGAATCTCCTCCCGCTCGTCCTTCTCCTGCTCGCGCTCCTCGGCGTCGTCGCCGCCGGCCTCCTCCTCTCCTCCGGAGGCGAGACGCCCGGCGCCTCCGTCTCGCCCGCGACGACTGCGCCGCCGCCCGAAACCTCCC
>CBRGOK010000715.1:0-2202 GCA_967798035.1 uncultured bacterium | reverse complement strand
GCTGCGCGCCTTCGGGATCGGGTCCGCATCGGAGAGGTGGCAGAGTGGC
Organism: uncultured bacterium; assembly: GCA_967798035.1. Lineage (GTDB taxonomy): Bacteria > Planctomycetota > UBA1135 > UBA1135 > JAKEFM01 > JAKEFM01. The sequence goes on along the minus strand of CBRGOK010000715.1, from coordinate 2,153 downwards.
CGAATGCGACGGCTTGCTAAGCCGTTGACGGGGTTTTCTCCCTGTCCGGGGGTTCGAATCCCCCCCTCTCCGCCAATCCGACCGGCACGTCGTCCTCTCCTCCCGTCCCTCCTCCTGCCGCTGGCGGCCTCCGGCTGCGTGACCCGGACCCTCCGCGTCGAGACCGACCCCCCCGGCGCGCGGGTCTGGATCGACGGGGTCGAGGCGGGTCCCTCCCCCGTCGAGGTCCCCTTCACGCACTACGGCGCCCGGGAGATCGAGGCCCGGGCCTCCGAGTCCGTCCCCGGGCTCGCCCCGGCCTCGACGATCGTCGAGCTCGAGCCCCCGCTCTGGTCCCGGTTCCCCTTCGACATCCTCCTCGAGGTCTTCGTCCCGATCCGCCGCGAGGACCGGCGGGTCGTGCGCCTGCACCTCGAGCCGGCGCGGCCGCCGGCCTCGGAGGAGGAGGTCGAGGCGGCCCTCGGCCGCGCGAAGCAGCTCCGGGGCTGGGCTCCGGACCGGCCGATCCCCCCCGGTCGATCGCCGTGAGGCCCCCTCCCGAGCTGCGCGGCCGGCGGGGAATCATCATGGGCCTCGGCCTCTTCGGGGGAGGGGTCGCGGCCGCCCGGTACCTCGTGGGTCGGGGGGCCCGCGTCCTCGTGACGGACCTGCGGCCGCCGGCGGACCTGCGGGAGTCGATCGCCTCCCTCGCGGGGCGGGACGTCGAGTACCGCCTGGGGGGCCACCTCATCGAGGACTTCCGCGGCGCGGATCTCGTCGTCGCCAACCCCGCGGTCCCGCTCGATTCCCCCTACCTGGTCGCGGCCCGCGAGTCGGGCGGGATCGTCACGACGGAGTGCGAGCTCGCGGCCTGGGAGCGGCCCCGCTCCGTCGCCGCGGTCACGGGGACGAACGGGAAGAGCACGACGACCTCCCTCCTCGGGGCGATCCTCCGGACGGCCGGGCTCCCGGTCTGGGTCGGAGGGAATCTCGGCCGCTCGCTGCTCGACGACCTCGAGGAGGTCGGGCCCGGGCACCGCATCGTCCTCGAGGTCTCGAGCTACCAGCTCGAGTCGCTCGCCGCCCCCCCCGGCTGGCCGCGGCTCGCCGTCGTGACGAACCTCACCCCGGACCACCTCGACCGGCACGGTTCGCTCGAGGCGTACGCGGAGGCGAAGGCCCGGATCCTCCTCCAGCAGGGGCCCGGGGACGCCCTCGTCCTGCCGGCGAGCGATCCGATCCTCTCGGGCTGGGCCGGGCGGGCGCGGGGGCGCCTCCTCTCCTTCGGCGCCGGCGCGCGCGAGCCGGGGGTCGCCGTCGAGGGGGAGCGCCTCCTCTGGAGGGAGGGGGGGCGCGAGCGCGTCCTCCTCCCGGCCGGAGCGGTCCCTCTCCCCGGCCGCTTCAACCTCGAGACCGCGGCGGCGGCCGCCGCCGCCGCCCTCGACCTCGGCGTCCAGCCGGAGGCGGTCGCGGAGGGGATCCGCGGATTCCGCGGGCTCGACCACCGGCTCCAGTTCCTCGGAGTCCGTCGAGGCATCCGCATCTACGACAACGCGGTCTCGACGGTCCCCGAGTCGACGATCAGCGCGCTCCGGTCTGTCGAGCCTCCCCTCCTCCTGATCGCGGGGGGCCGGTCGAAGAACCTCCCGCTCGGGGAGCTCGCCCGCGAGGCGGCCTCGCGCGCCCGGGCGATCTTCCTGTACGGCGCCGCGGCGGAGGAGCTGGCGCGGGAGATCGTGGCGGCCGGCGGCGCGCCTCCCCGCCTCGCCCGGACCCTCGAGGAGGCCTTCACGAGCGCCTTCGCGCAGGCCTCCTCCGGGGACGCGATCCTCTACTCCCCCGCCTTCGCCTCCTTCGACCAGTACCGGAACTTCGCGGAGCGCGGGGCGGAGTTCCGCCGCCTCGTCGGGCTCGACGCGAACCCCGCCCGCGCGTGAGCGCGCCGCCGGGCGAAGCGTGGACCGCGACCGCGGTCCGGGTCCTCGGGCGCGCCCCGGAGGTCGCCCGCGCGCTCCGACATCACCTCGCCGGGCCCGACCACCTCTTCCTCGCCCTTCTCGAGGAGGAGGGCTCGCGGGGCCGGCGCGCCCTGGGGACAGAGCCGGGGAAGGCCTCGGCGGCGGTCGGGGCGTATCTCCGGCCCGGGGAGGATCCGCCGGAGCGGACGCCCCCCT
>CBRGOK010000714.1:0-2208 GCA_967798035.1 uncultured bacterium | reverse complement strand
ACGCTGAACGACATGCTCGGACGTCTGGAGGCGGCGTCGTCCCGGAACCTCCGCTTCGCCGGGGACGTCGCGCACGAGGTGCGCACCCCCCTCGCGACGGTCCGCTCGCGGCTCGAGGGGGCGATGGCGGCGGCCAACGGCACGCCGGACGTCGCGGCGCCCCTCGAGGCCGCGCTCGGTGAAGTGGGGCGCCTGGAGGCCCTGATCCAGAGCCTGCTCCTGATCTGCCGGGCCGACGAGGCCCGGCTCGCGCTCGCCCGCAAGCCCGTCGACCTCTCCGCGATCGCCCTGGAGACCGTCGAGTTCTTCGACCCCTTCGCGACGGCCCGCGGGATCACGCTCGGGATCGACGCGGCCGCGGCGGCGCAGGTCGAGGGGGATCCCGCCCTGCTGCGGCGCCTCGTCGCGAACCTCGTCGACAACGCGATCCGGTACTCGGAGTCGGGGGGGGAGATCCTCGTGCGCGTGGAGAGGGACGGGTCGGGGGTCCGGCTCCGTGTCGCCGACCGGGGACCCGGGATCGCGCTGGACGAGAGCGAGAGGGTCTTCGATCGCTTCTTCCGCTCGGAGCGGGCGCGGGCGCTGAACCCCGAGGGGAGCGGGCTCGGCCTCGCCTTCGTGCGGGCCGTCGCGCGCGCCCACGGAGGCGAGGCGAGGGTCGCGGCCCGGTTCGGCGGAGGGAGCGTCTTCACCGTCGAGCTGCCGCCCGCCGTCGAGGCGCAAGCGGCGGGCCCGGGCCCCCTTTCGCCTTAACGAGCCCTAAAGGTCGCCGGCCCCAAATGGGCCGGCTCCCATGTCGAAGGAGCGGCGGATGGCACGCGGCCGGTCGCCCGGCGAACCTGTCCCGGTCCGCGGTGCCGGGGGTGAAGGAGGCCGCGGAGTCCATCCGCGACGGCGGGTGCCCGCTCCTCGGCAGGGGGCGAACGGGACGGGCTCGCCGTGGGGGGAGTCGAGCGCGCGGTGCGGGCGGGGAAGGGATGGGGTGACTCCAAGGGCCCCGGTTCGAAGGAGCGGAAACCCGCCGATCCGTACGGAGGGACAATCCGGGAGCCGCGCCTCCGGCGCTCGGCCCGTCCGTTGCCGGGAGTAGCCCATGTCCCCCGTCCAGAGGAAGTGGACCCGGATCGCCCTCGCCGTCGTCGTCGCCGCCCTCCTGGGCGTCGTCGTCAAGCACACCCGCTACTACGTCTTCTGGGACAACTTCGCCGAGGTCGAGACCGGCGTCCTCTACCGGTCCGCGCAACTCCATCCGCACCAGTTGCGAACGGCGGTCAAGGAGTACGGCCTCCGCGCGGTCTTCAACCTCGGGCACCACAACGAGGAGGACGACGAGGAGGAGCGGCTCGTGCGCGAACTCGGCATCCGCTACTTGAAGACGGACTGGCCGGGGAACGGCGTGGTCCCGGAGGAGGCGCTCGAATGGGCGTACGGACTCATCTCCGACCCGGCGAACCAGCCGATCCTGGTCCACTGCGCGCGGGGGACCCACCGGACCGGCGTGACCGTCGCCTACTGGCGCATCCTGCGGTCGAACTGGTCCCGGGAGCAGATCCGGGAGGAGATGGTCGCGCACCGCTTCCATCCCAAGAGCAAGGTCCGACTCGAGGCGTTGGTCGACCGGCTCTTCGCGGAACACCGCAAGGAGGGCTCCGCTGTCGGGAGCCCCGGCCCGCGATAGAGGCGACGTGAACCGAAGCGGCCCGACTCCTGGACGGTGGGGGACCAGATCCTGACTCCTCTCGAGCCTCGGGCCCGCCGGCCCCTCGCGGCGGCCGCGCTCCTGCTTCTCTGCGGGGCCCTCTTCTTCCACGGCCTCGGGGCGATCTCGCTCCTCGACCCCGACGAGCCCCGCTACGCCGCCGCGGCGCGGGAGATGGCGCGGGGGGGCGACCTCCTCGTGCCTCATCTCAACGGCGAGCCCCGCCTGAACACGCTGACCATATTCTGCTGGCGCGCGGGGCCCCCCCCCGGAGTGTTGGGGGGGGGGGTGGCCGCGGCGCGCCTCCCCTCCGCGCTGGCGGCGACCGCGACGGTCCTCGCGACCGCCGCCTTCGCGGCCTCCCGGTTCGGCCGCAGGCAGGGCCTCTTCGCGGGCGCGGTCCTCGCGTGCTCCCCGGCGTTCGTCGTCGTCGGGCGGCTCGCGATCCCGGACGCGCTCCTCGGGTTCCTCGTCACGATCGCGTTCTACGCCTTCGACGCGGCGCGCCG
>CBRGOK010000713.1:0-2212 GCA_967798035.1 uncultured bacterium | reverse complement strand
TGTCTCCCCCGAGGATCCGGCCGAGGACGATCGGCCGCCCCGGCGGCGGCGCGGAACCGAACCGGTAGGCCCGGGAGAGGAACGCCCGGGCTTCCTCGAGCGGCATCGCCTCCGCGTGGCGTAGCTCGAGGAGCGGCTCGCCCGGCTCGACGCGGTCGCCGAGCTTCTTTCGGAGCACGATCCCCGCTGCCGGGTCGATCCGGTCCTCCACCCTGCGGCGGCCGGCGCCGAGCGCCATCGCGGCGAGGCCGACCGCCTCGGCGTCCATCGCCGTGACGAAGCCGCCCGAGGGCGAGGGGAACGGCGTCGAGCGGTCCGCCTGCGGCAGCCGCGAGGGCTCCTCGATGACCTTCCCGTTCCCCCCCTGCGCGACGACGATCTCGCGGAGCTTCTTCAGCCCCGTCCCGTCGCGGATCGCGAAGCGGATCCGCTCCCGGGCCGGATCGATCAGCTTCGCCGCGCCCGCGAGCACGAGCATCTCGGCCGCCATCTCGACGACGAGGGTCTCCAAGTCGCTCGGTCCTTTCCCCTTCAGGCACTCGATCGACTCCTCGATCTCAAGGGCGTTGCCGACGGCGCGCCCGAGCGGCTGGTCCATGTCCGTGAGGAACGCGACGACCCTCAGCCCGAGCCCCGTCCCGACCTCGACGATCGTGCGGGCGAGCTCGCGGCAGCGCTCGAGCCCCTTCAGGAACGACCCGCTCCCCGTCTTCACGTCCATCACGAGAGCGTCGATCCCCTCGGCCGCCTTCTTCGAGAGGATCGAGGAGGCGATGAGGGGCGGGCACTCCACCGTCGCCGTCACGTCCCGCAGCGCGTAGAGCTTCTTGTCCGCCGGGGCGAGGTCGGCCGTCTGGCCGATCAGGCACGCCCCGACCTTCCGGACCGTCTCGACGAACTCGGGGATCGGGAGGCTCGTCCGGAATCCCTTGATCGACTCGAGCTTGTCGAGCGTCCCTCCCGTGTGCCCCAGCCCGCGTCCCGAGATCATCGGGACCGGCACGCCGCAGGCCGCCACGAGCGCCGCGAGCGGGATCGAGGTCTTGTCCCCGACGCCGCCCGTCGAGTGCTTGTCGACCTTGAGGCCGGGGATCGAGGAGAGGTCGGCGCGGCTCCCCGACTCGATCATCGCCCGCGTGAGGGCGACCGTCTCGTCGCGGTTCATCCCGCGGAGGAAGATCGCCATCAGAAGCGCGGAGGTCTGGTAGTCGGGGATTTCCCCGCTCGACACGCCCCGGACGAATGCCCGGATCTGCTCGGCGTTCAGCGCGCCGCCGTCGCGCTTGATCCGGATCAGGTCCTGGGGTCGCATCCCGTCAGCCCAGGTCCCCGAGGAAGGATCGCGCGCCCCCCGGCGGGGCGACGCCGAGCGCCTCGGCGACCGTCGCGCCGAGGTCGGCGAAGGTCGCCCGCACCCCGAGATCCCCTCCCGGCGGGCCTCCCGGCCGCAGGACGAGGAGCGGGACGTCCTCCCGCGTGTGGTCCGTCGTCTTCGCGAAGGTCGGGTCGCACCCGTGGTCGGAGGTGATCGCGAGGAGATCCGACGGCGACAGCCCTTCGATCAGCACCCGCAGGTCGTCGTCGAACTCTTCCAGGCACCGCACGTACCCCTTCGGGTCCCGTCGGTGCCCGAAGTGCATGTCCGTGTCGACGAGGTTCGCGAAGACGAGGCCTCCCTCCATCTCCGCGAGCGCGCCGACCGTCGCGGCCATCCCGTCCCGGTTGCCCTCCGTGTGGATCGAGCCGGACAGCCCTCGCCCGGAGAAGATGTCGTGGATCTTCCCGACCCCGACGACGGGGAGCCCCTTCGCCGCGAGGCGATCGAGGACCGTCTCCTTCGGCGGGGCCATCGCGAAGTCCCTGCGGTTGTAGGTTCGCGTGTAGTCCCCGGGCGTCCCTACAAAGGGCCGCGCGATCACGCGCGCGACGTTCCAGCGGTCGAGGATCCGCCGCGCCGCCAGGCACCAGTCGTAGAGCGTCGCCAGCGGCACGAGCTTCTCGTGCGCGGCGATCTGGAAGACGGAGTCGGCCGAGGTGTAGACGATCGGCAGCCTCGTGCGCTCGTGGACCGGCCCGCACTCCTTCAGGATCTCGGTCCCCGAGGCCGGCTTGTTCCCCATCATCCCCGGCACCCCCGCCGCTTTCTTGACCGCCTCGCCGACCTCGAGGGGAAAGCCCTGCGGACACGTCGCGAACGGCGTCTCCGTCGTGC
>CBRGOK010000712.1:0-2215 GCA_967798035.1 uncultured bacterium | reverse complement strand
AACCTCGACGACGCCGTCTGGGTTCTCGTGGCGGTCCCGATCCTGGGCCTCCCCTTCGGCGTGATCGGGGCTGCCGCCGGCCGCCGCTGGCGGGGCGCCCCGCCGTTGGGAACGCCCGTCCCGGAGAACTCTCGATGCTGACACTCGCCGTGGCGCCCTGTGTCCTGTTCGCGCTCCAGGCGACGCAGCCCGGGGCGGAACTCCTCCCGCCGCCCACCGGCCCGCACGGCACGGGACGGATGAGCTTCCACTGGAAGGACGCGGCGCGGGAGGAGCTCGAGACGCTCGCGGGCGACGACAAGCGCGAGCTGATGGTGCACGTCTTCTATCCCGCCGACCCGAACGCCAAGGAGCCGAGGGCGACGTACATGCCCGACGCCGACGCCATGCGCCCGCCGTTCAGCGAGGCGCAGCTCGCGGCGGTGACCGCGCTGCGCGCGACGAGTCTCCAGGGGGCCGCGCTCCCCCCCGGCGACGCGCGGTTCCCGGTGGTGCTGTTCCAGCCCGGCGGGGGGATGAAGGGGCTGACCTACCACACGCTCTGCGAGGACCTCGCGAGTCACGGCTGGGTCGTGGCCGCGATCGACCCGCCGTACAACGCCCGCTCCGTCCGCTTTCCCGACGGGCGCGTGCTCGGGGGGCTCCGGCCCGCGGAGCGCGGATGGAAGTCGCCCCAGAACTGGGAGGAGAACCTCCGCAACTACAAGGAGAGGATCGTCCACTGGACGAACGACGCCACCTTCGTGATCGACCGGCTCGCGGATCTCGACCGCGGGGAGGGCCCGTTCGCGAAGCGGCTCGACCTCGCGCGCGGCGTCGGCGCCGCGGGCCACTCGCGCGGCGGCCAGGCGGCGGGCACCATCCGGATGCTCGACGCCCGCGTGCGTGGGGGCATCAACATCGACGGCACGCAGGGGCCGTACCCCTTCCAGCCCGTGAAGGGGGAGGAGGTGTCGGGGGAGGCGCCGTTCCTCTGGATCCAGCAACCGCTGCCTCCGCCGCCGAACGAGGAGAGGCTCAAGCAGCAGGGAAAGTCGCGCGCGGACTACGACGCCGAGATCGAGAAGATCACGGGGACCTGGCACCGGCGGCTGGAGGCGATCGCGGGCGGCGCGGCGATGGTCACCTTCGCCCGGCCCGGGATCGCCCACATCGACTTCTCCGACGAGCCGCTCTGGGACGTCGGGATGTCGGCCGCGGACCGCGCCGGCAAGCTCGCGACCATCGCCGACACGCGCGAGTGGGTCCGGGCCTTCTTCGACGGGGCTGTGCGGGGCGACTGGGAGCCCTTCAAGAAGGTCGTCGCCGAGGCGGGGAAGTCGCGGCCCGAGATCCGGGCGCAGGTGTTCGGGAAGATGGGGAGGTAGGCTCTCCGCCAGGACTCGAGGGGCCGCGCCCCGCGGCAGGAGACACCCCCTCCGGTCCGGACCCGAGGGGGGGCCGGGTCCCGACCCGAGTTCCGCGTCGGCGTCGCGAGGCTAGCCTGTCTCCGGCTCGACCCCGCCGGCCGTGGGCGGGCTCCGGCGGGGCGCGAGGGGTTGGCGAGCCCGCCCGGACCCCTACGAAGGACAGGGCCATGAAGATGTATCCGTGGTCGGTTGTCGCCGGTTCGATCGTCGGAGTCTGCTTCGGGACCCTCCCCGCGTTCGCGCAGGGACCGCCCCCTCCGCCCCCCCCTCCCACTCCCGCCGAGGTGGCGGCCCCGCAGCGCAACGCCTCGAAGGCGGCGCTGGCCGCCCTCAAGGCCGCGCTCTCGATGAACCTCTCCGGCTTCGAGGACAACCTCTCCACGCACCTCCTCGCGGTCGGGGGAGGGTCGGCGACGCCCCAGCAGAGCCTCGAGAACGCGGCGGGCGACCTCGTCGACGCGATGAACGCGCTGCGGGACAAGACGAACCTGGCCGAGCGCAACCTCGAGGCCCAGGGGGCGGGCCTCCTCTCGGATCTCGGCGGGACGGACTATCCGCTCGGCTTCCTCCTCGGCGACGGCCAGACCCTCGACAAGTTCGTCGCGGCGATCGGGAAGGAGGTCGGGAAGAACCGGGCGAAGTTCCTGAAGGACATGCAGAAGTTCGTGCGGGGCCTCTCCTCGGCCGAGTACACGATCCTCGCGTGGGTCCCCGACATGGGCGACACCGCCGCGCCCTCCCCGAATCCGGGCCCGGCGCCCGCGGCGGCGGCGCTCCCCCTCGCGATCCACGGAATCGCGGCGGGG
>CBRGOK010000711.1:0-2223 GCA_967798035.1 uncultured bacterium | reverse complement strand
CGCCCGAGACGAAGGCCCCGGCGGTCGAGGCGAAGGCCTCGCCCGACTCCGACGCGGGGCTCGAGACCTGGACGGTCCCCCTGGCGAGCATCGACGCCGAGGGGAGCCCGTTCCGCTTCCGCAGGACGATCAAGCCCGACGCGGGGATCAGAGGACTCGCCGCCTCGATCGAGGCGCAGGGCCTCCTCCACCCCCTCACCGTCCGGAGGAAGGGGGAGCGCTTCGAGCTGGTGAGCGGCTTCCGCCGCCACGCGGCCCTCTCCCTCCTCGCCCGGACGAAGGGGATCGCCCCCTCGGCCTACCCGGTGAAGGTGTCGGTCCTGCCCGACGGGACGAGCGACGACGAGGCGCTGAGGGTCTCCTTCGACGAGAACCTGGCGCGCAAGACGCTCGACTCGACGGAGAAGGCGATGGCTGTGGTGAAGTTGCGCGACGAGTTCGGGAAGACCACCGACGAGATCGCCTCGATGCTGCGCCTGAGCAGGACGCAGATCGGGCGCCTCGTCGACCTCTTGGCGGCGCCGCCCGACGTGCGGGAGGCGTTCCGGGCCGGGAAGCTCGCGCTGCGGCACGCCCTCTCCCTGGCGAAGGTCCAGGACCCCGCCGCGCGGGAGTCGGTGATCCGGAGGGCGGAGGTGAAGCGCCTGCGCGGAATCGAGACCGCCCCGGACGCGGAGCCGGCCGCGGCGGAGGCGGGCGAGGAGTTGCCGGAGAAGGTCCGGGGCTTCGCGCGCCTCTCGAGGACCGAGGACCCCGCGTACCCCTTCCGGGTGACGGTGCGGCTGCGGAACGACGTGGAAGTCGCGCGCCTCGGGCGGCTCCTCGTCCGGTTCGCGTCCGCCGAGTAGCGATCCGGTCCACCTGCCGGCGGGCCCCCGAGGGCCCGCCGGCTTCGTTGGCATCCGAAGCGGTCGGGAAGGGGGGAGAAATCGACGAAGCGATATCGCCCGCGGGGCATATCGCTCGAGCAATAGTGCGCCCTCGGAACCGGTTGCGAACCAGGGACTTCGGGAGGGCGGTTTTCACTTCAAGACGCGATCCGCGCCAGACCACACCGGAAGGCCTGTCGAGCGGGTTAGAGGAGACTCTTCGCCGGTGGGGATCGCTTCGCCGAGACACCGCGTCCAGCGGCCGCGCCGGAGGCCTCGAGCGGCAGGGCAGGGGCGCACGGGTCGACGGAAGCCCGGACCGTCGGCCCGAGAGGGATGGCCCCGCGCTCAGGAAGCGCTCGGCCGCAGCGCGACCTTGCCGAGGAAGTGCTTGTCGAGCGCCCGGAGCGCCGCGGTGGCCTCGCCGAGCGGGAAGGTGCGGGCGACGTGGACCTCGAACGGCCCCGACCCGATCAGGTCGTTCAGCCGGTCGATCGCCGCACGGTCGACGACGACGTCGTACTTCTGGAGCTTGACGCCCGGCCGGACCTTCGGCTCGGGCTCCACGCCGTTGGGGTAGGCGCCGCGCCCGCCGTTCCGCATCGTGGCGAGCGCCCGGTCGGCCGCCTCGCCGCCCGCGGCGAGGAGGGCGGCGTCGAGGCCGTTGGGCGCGAACGTCTTGGCGGCGGCCGCGGCGTCGCCCTTCCGGCCGTCGACCACGGCGTCGGCGCCGAGCCGCCGACAGAGCGCGACCCCGTCGTCGCCCGAAGCGACCGCCAGGACGCGGGCGCCCATCCGCTTGGCTTGCTGGAGGCCGAGGTGCCCGAGGCCGCCGCTCGCCCCGAAGACCATCAGCGTCTCCCCCTTCTTCAGTCCGATCAGCTTGTCGAGGCCGTGCAGGGCGGTCAGCGCGTCGCTCGCCATGACCCCCGCCTGCTCGATCGTCAGGTTCCCCGGTACCGGCGAGACGTAGTCGGCCTTCACCGCCGCGTACTCGGCGTAGAAGCCCCCCTTCGGGTTCGCGAGGGCGACGGCGTAGACCCGGTCCCCTTCCTTGAAGCGGCGGACGCTCTTCCCCACGGCGGCGACCGTCCCGGCGCCGTCGGTGCCGAGGACGTAGGGGAACTTCGGCTTGGTCCCGAGCACCTCGGCGAATCCGCCCTGGGCCTCGAAGGTGTCCCAGACCGCGACCCCCGCCGTCTCGATCCGGATCAGGACGTCGTCCGGCCCGACCTCGGGGATGGGAATCGTCTGGAGTCGGATCGTCTCGGGGCCACCGAACCGGTCGAGGGCCGCGGCCCGCATCGTGCGCTCCGGCGTCGGCGTCATGGCTTGCTCCTGGATGAACTGGGTG
>CBRGOK010000710.1:0-2228 GCA_967798035.1 uncultured bacterium | reverse complement strand
CGACCGCGGGAGATTTCGCAGGGGGAGGGGGGGCCCGATCAACACGGACCCGGGGCAGGTTCCTCCTCAGTCCGCGTCGGCGCCGGAGATCCCGTGCTTGCGGAGGTAGTAGGCGAGGTTGCGCGGGTCGATCCCGAGGCGGGCGGCGGCCTCCCCCTTGCGCCCCCCGGTCGCCCGCAGCGCCTCGCGCAGGAGCGCCCGCTCGAGCTCGTTCGTCCGCGCGCGCAGGCGCAGGTCCCCGGGCGAGGCGAACGCCGGGGAGGCGGGCCCGCCGGCGAGCCCCCCCTCGAGGATCGCCGCGAGCGCCTCGGCGGGGATCTCCTCCCCGGCCTCGAGGATCGCGGCTCTCTCGAGGGTGTTGCGCAGCTCCCGCACGTTGCCCGGCCAGTCGTAGCGGGAGAGGACCTCGAGGGCGGCGGGGGTGAGGCGCTTGCGGGCGATGCCGCCGCGGCGCCCGAGGAGCTGGAGGAAGTGCTCCGCCAGGGCGGGGATGTCCTCCTTGCGCTCGCGCAGGGGCGGGACGGCGATCGGGAAGACGTTGAGCCGGAAGAGGAGGTCCTCGCGGAAGGTGCCCTCCTTCACGCGTCGCGGCAGGTCCTCGTTCGTGACGGCGATCACCCGCACGTCCGCCCGGCGGGCCCGCGCGTCCCCGACCGGCTGGTACTCCCCCGTCTCGATCGCACGCAGGAGCTTCGCCTGCGCCTCGAGCGGGAGCGTCCCGACCTCGTCGAGCCCTAGCGTCCCTCCGTTCGCCTCCTCGAAGCGCCCGGCGCGGTCCTCCTCCGCGCCGGTGAACGCGCCCCGGCGGTGGCCGAAGAGCTCGCTCTCGAAGAGGGAGGCGGGGACCGCCGCGCAGTTGACCCGGACGAAGGGGCGCCCGGCGCGGCGGCTGCGCTCGTGGATCGCGTGGGCGACGAGCTCCTTTCCCGTCCCGCTCTCGCCGCGGATCAGGACGCGCGCGTCCGTCGGGGCCACCGCCTCGACGAGACGCAGGAGCTCGAGCATGGCGCGCGAGCTCCCGACCAGGACGGGAGGCTCGCCGAGCTCCTGCACGCTCGCGCGCAGCCGCCGCACCTCGTTGACGAGGGCGCCGTGCTCGACGGCGCGGCGGAGCAGGGCGAGGAACGCCTCGGGCTCCACCGGCTTCGAGAGGAAGTCGAGGGCCCCCTCCTTCATCGCCGCGACCGCGGAGGCGACCGTGCCGACCCCGGTGAGGACGATCACGGGGAGGGCGGGGACGAGGTCCCTCGCCCGGCGCATCAGCTCGATCCCGTCGGATCCCGGGAGGGCGAGGTCGGTCACGAGGACGTCGAACTCCCGCTCCCGGAGGCGCTCGAGCGCCCCTCCGGCCTCCGCCGACGTAGTCGCTTCGAACCCGTCGGCTTCGAGGAGGCGGCGGAGCGATTCGAGGACGAAGGGCTCGTCGTCGACCACGAGCACGCTCGGGCGCCGCTTCACGCCCGGGTCTCCGCGACAGCGGCCGGGCTCGCGGCGGCGGCGGGGAGCTCGAGGAGGATCCGCGCGCCCCCCTCCGGCCGGTTCTCGGCCCGGACCGTCCCGCCGTTCGCCGCCACGACGGAGGAGCAGACGGAGAGGCCCAGGCCCGTCCCTCCGCGCGTGGAGAAGAAGGGCTCGAAGATCCGGGGGAGCGCCTCGGGGGGGATGCCGCGCCCCGTGTCCTCGAAGTCGACGGCGATGCGGGCGGGGTCGCGCGGGTGGCGGCGCGCGCGTACGGCGATCGTCCCGCCGTCGGGCATCGCGTCCCGGGCGTTGAGGGCGAGGTTCAGGAAGACCTGCTCGAGCGCGAAGGGGTCCGCCGACACGCACGGGAGGTCCGCCGGGAGCTCGCGCTCCCAGCGCACCCGCTCGAAGCCCCGGTCGTGCCGGACGACCCGCTCGACCCGGTCGAGGACCGCCCCGAGGTCCACGCTCTCCCGGCGCGGCGTCGGGGGGTGGGCCACGGCGAGGAGGTCCCGCGCGATCGTCCGCAGCCGCTCGAACCCGTGGCGGAGGAGACCGATGTACTCGCTCCTCCGGTCGGGGCGGTCCCCGTGCCGCTCGAGGAGGGCGAGGTAGTTCCCGATGCCGGTGAGGGGGTTGTTGATCTCGTGGGCGACCCCCGCCGTGAGGCGGCCGAGGGCCGCGAGGCGCTCCGCCTCGGCGAGGCGCCGCTCGGCGGCGCGCTGCGCCTCGCCGCGGGCGTGCGCCACCGCGAGGCGCAGGAGGAC
>CBRGOK010000709.1:0-2230 GCA_967798035.1 uncultured bacterium | reverse complement strand
AAGCGGACCTGTCCCCAGCCAATGGCTTCGGCCCATTGCAGATTGAATTGCTGCCACCAACTTTGTCGGATGCGAGGATAGATGCCGGGATAGAGCAACGCCACCGCGGACAACAGGTCGGGCCGTTTGAGTGCGACCGCCGCCGCGTCTCGCGTCGCGTAGGGGAGCGGGGGAGGCGGAGGGAGCCAGGCCCCCGTCGCGAGGTCGAAGGCCTCGACGACGTCCTGCGACGGGGCTCCCGCCGACCCTCCATCCCCGCCGCAGAGGTAGACAATCCCGTCGACCTCGGCCGACGCCGCGGAGACGAGGGGGATCTGCATCAGGCCCGCCGTCGTCCAGGTCGGGCAGGCCGGGGGCGGGCACTGCGCGAGGACGGGCGCGGGGCAGGCCGCCAGCCATCCGAGGAACGCGAGCCTCTTCCGGGATCCGTCGCGAGACATCGGCCCCCGCTCGCCGCGGGGGGGAGACCCAGGCTACCCCCCTCGCCGGGACCCGTCACGCATTGCATCCCCCGGCGCGCCGCCGAGAATCCGCGCCCCGTCCGCGCGCGAGAACGCCGTGCCGATCCTCCCTCTCCTCGCCCTCCCCCTCGCCCTCCTCTCCTGCGCCTCGGCCCCGCGCGCCGGCTCCGCCCTCCCCGAGGAGATCCGCGCCGTGATCGAGGCCCCCGAGTTCAGCCACGCGCACTGGGGGATCCTCTTCGTCGACCGGGAGAGCGGCGAGACGGTGCACGAGTGGAACGCGGACAAGCTCTTCGTCCCGGCCTCCGTGACGAAGCTCTTCACCGTCGCCGCCGCCCTCGAGACGCTCGGGGCCGACTACCGCTTCGAGACGGCGGTCGTCGGCCGGGGGGACGTCGCCGCCCAGGGAGTCTTCGGCGGGGACCTGATCCTCGTCGCGAGCGGGGACCTGACGATGGGGGGGCGGACGGACGCCGAGGGGAGGATCGCCTTCGCGAACTCCGACCACACCTACGCGAACGGGAACGACACCGCGCAGTGGACGGACCCCGACCCGGTCGCCGGCCTCGACGAGCTCGCCCGCCAGATCCGCGGCCGCGGGATCTCCCGCCTCGAGGGGGAGGTCCTCGTCGACGACCGCCTCTTCGAGAGGTCGGAGGGGTCGGGCTCGGGCCCCCGCTCGCTCACGCCGGTCCTCGTGAACGACAACCTCGTCGACCTCCTCGTCACGCCGGCGGAGCCCGGCCGGCCGGCGAAGGTCGACTGGCGCCCGCGTGCCCTGATCGTCCGCGTCGACGCGCAGGTCGAGACCGTCGCCCCGGACGCCCCAGTCGACGTCTTCGTCTCGGGGACCGCGCCGGGGGAGATCCGGGTCCGCGGGAGGATCCCCGCCGGCCACGCGCCCCTCCTCCGGACGATCGAGGTCTCCGATCCCACCGCCTTCGCGCGCGCTCTGCTGATCGAGGCTCTCCGCCGGGCCGGCGTCAGCGTGGCGGCCTCCCCGCTCGGCGCCAACCCGATCGACAATCTCCCGGTGCGGGAGGCCCTCGCCGGCCTGCCGCGCGTGGCGGTCCTGCGATCCCCCCCCTTCTCCGAGAACGCGCGCCTGATCCTGAAGGTGAGCCACAACCTCCACGCGAGCACGCTCCCGCTCCTCCTCGCCGCGAGTGCGGGGAAGCGGACGCTCGGCGAGGGGCTGCGGCTCGAGGCGGAGGCGCTGCGCCGGATCGGCGTCCCCGTCGGGGAGATCTCCTTCGGGGGAGGCGCGGGCGGATCGCGCGCCGACCACGTGACGCCCCGCGCGACCGTCGCCCTGCTGCGCGCCATGATGTCCCGCCCGGACGCCTCGGCGTTCGAGGCCTCCCTCCCCGTCCTCGGGGTCGACGGGACCCTCGCCAAGGTCGTCGAGACGGGGAGCCCCGCGCGCGGCAAGGCCCGCGCGAAGACGGGGACCCTCTTCTGGGACGACGGCCTCTCGGGGAGGCCCTTCCTCACGAGCAAGGCGCTCGCCGGCTTCCTCGAGACGGCGAAGGGGCGGCGGCTCGCCTTCGCGATCTTCGTGAACGGCGCCCACCTCGAGAAGGAGGACGACACCGCGCGGGTCGGCCGGGTCCTCGGCCGGCTGTGCGAGATCGTCCACTCGCATGACTGAAACTGCCCCGGCTGGGTGTTGATGGGGCTGCTCGCGTCTGACCCTCCCGCACCTCCCCCCTCGAATCCGTTTTCGTCGTCGCCTGCGCGGGCTCGCTTCCACGGTGCGCCACCGCCCG
>CBRGOK010000708.1:0-2241 GCA_967798035.1 uncultured bacterium | reverse complement strand
GGGAAGGCCTGGCCGCGCGAGCCGCTCTGGCGCCCCTCGGCGATCGCCTTCGACCCGAAGGGGGGCCTCCTCGTCACGGATCCGCCGACGGGGGGGGTCTATCCGATCGGCGCCGACGGCACGATCGGGGCGAGCGACGCCCCTTTCGAGATCGGCCAGCCCCGCGGCCTCGCCTTCGACAAGACCGGCAACCTGTTCGTCTCGGGCTCGACGGTCGACGCCGTCTACCGGCGCGGAGGGGACGGGAAGTGGGCGAAGTTCGCCGACGTGAAGCATCCGCGGGGACTCGCGGTCCTCGAGGACGGCTCGCTCCTCGTCGTCTCCCCCGGCGACCTCGCCGTCTACAAGGTGAGCGCGGACGGCAAGTCCGTCGCGCCGCTCCACAAGGGGCCCCCCTTCGAGAACCCGCTCTGGATCGCCCTCGACGAGTCGGGGAACGCCTTCGTCTCGGACAACTACGCGAAGGCCCTCTTCAAGATGCCGGTCGCCGGCGGCGCCCCTACCCCGGTCCTCAAGGGCGCGCCCCTCGACAATCCGGCCGGCGTGTGGTTCGACGCGGCGCACAAGCGCCTCCTCCTCGCCGACGCCGTCGCGAAGGCGATCTACGCGATCGGCGAGGACGGCAAGTCCGTCGAGATCTACAAGGCGCCGAAGTAGCCGGAGACGGGCGGAGCCCGTCCTCCGCCTCTCACCTCGCGCGGCCTGGCACGAGGACCGTGCGCCGTCTCGTGCCAGCGCGGCGACGGCGCTCAACGCTTCGCGCGGATTTCGAGAAGGAGGTCCTTGCTCCCGGCCGCAACGCCGCGGAGCTGGGGTTCTCCCGGCTCGAGGGAGAACACGACTCGTCCGTCCTCGGTCTTTGAGGGCGGCGTCGCCCGGATCTGAACCCGATCCCCTTCCGGCACGATCAGAGAAAACCGACCCTCCGCGTCCGACCGCGCCGAGGCCACCCACGCACCCCCCTCGTCCTCGGCGACCACGGTCGCCTCTGCGATCGGGAGCCCCGACCCGTCCACGACCCTCCCCGTGATCGGGGCCGCGCGCGGGAGGACGACCGTCAGGTCCCTCGCCCCCGCCTCGATCCCGGCGACGGTCGTCGGTGCCAGGGGCACGCCCGCGATACTCTCGCTTCCCGTCGGAGGAGAGGCGCGAAGCCGATAGGTGCCCGGGTCGAGGCCCTCGCACCGGAAGGAACCCTCTGCCGAAGTGCGAGTCGAGACCGAGGAGCGGGGAGAGGGAGATCCGCCCTCGATCGAGAGGTACGCACCGGACACCCCATGCCCGTGCGGATCCACGACCCGTCCCGCGATCGCGAGCTTCGATTCGAGACGGAGGATCAGGCTCTCGCTCGGCTTCCCGTCCTCGACCACCACCCCGACCGGACCGCTCGGGGGGCGCCCTCGCACGCTTGCTTCCGCCTCGTACGAGCCCGCCGCGAGGTCCGTGAACTGGAATCGCCCGCGGCTATCCGTGCGAACGGTTCGATGCGCCACGTAGGAATCGACGAGCCGTCCCGGTACGACGCTGGACGGACCGCCCCTCTCGCCGGCCTTCCGGAGGAGAGCCTGGAGGTCGAGGATCCCTTCGAACCGCATGCGATCCCGGTTCGTGCCCTTCAGGACGACCTCGACGCCGGCGACAGCCTCGCCGTCGGATCCGAGGACGGTGCCGACCACCGACGCTGCCGGCCGGAGCGTGAGGTCTCCGAGGTCGACCTGGCTCTCCGAGGAGTGCACGTTCGGGAAGTCGTAGACGAGGGTTCCGAACCCGTCCTTGCGCACGAAGAGCGCATGGCACACGTCCGGGCGTAGGTCGCGGATCTCGAAGCGGCCGTCCGGACCCGTCCGCGAGGAAGGCCAGTCGATCCTCTGTTCCTCGCCGCGGTGATCGCTGGCGGCCGCTCCGACATAGACGCCGGGGATGGGGCCTCCGTCGGTGTCGAGCACGCGACCCTTCGCGCGGCGCGCGGGAAGGAGTTCGAAGTTCGCCTCGAGGGGTGGCCCTCCCTTCGGATCGAGCCCTCGACCCTGCCTGCCGTACCCCCGCGCCCGGACCGCGAGCTCGCGGACCCCCTTGCTTCCGTATCCGCGCAGCGAGTACCTCCCGTCGGCGCCCGTGCGGACAACTTTTTGGAAGACCCACCCTTCGCCGATCTCCGCCCCTTCGATCGGCTCCTTCGAGACGGCGTCGGTCACGCGTCCGGCGACGGCAATGGCTGGGTACACTGGTGTCTGTGGTCGC
>CBRGOK010000707.1:0-2242 GCA_967798035.1 uncultured bacterium | reverse complement strand
AGTCCCCGATCCACCAGCGCGTGCGTGCTGCGCGGGGGTCGTGGTCGTAGGAGAAGAGGGGAGGGAGCCGCAGCCGCCGCAGCACCCGCTCCCCGCCCCTCAGGCGCGCGTCGACCGAGAAGCGCTTCCCCGCGCGCGCGGCCTCGATCGTCACGCGGGCCCCGGGCTCGCATTCCTCCCGGAGGAGGGCGACGAGCTCGGCGGCCGAGCCGAGGGCCCGCTCGTCGAGGGAGAGGAGGAGGTCCCCCGGCGCCAGCCCCGCCTGCTCGAGCGGGCTCCTCCCGGTGAAGGAGACGACCTCGACCGCGATCCCCCGCCGCCCTCCCTCCTCGACCGCGCGGTCGCGGACCCGGATGCCGGCCTTCTCCTCCTCGACGCGGGCGACCACGGGGAGGTCCGGGGTCCCGAACCGGGCCTCGACGGCGAGGCTCGCCTCGAGGATCTCCGACCCGCGCTGGACCTGGATCCGGAGCGACCGCCCCGGCTCCGCGGCCAGCTCGATCGCCCGCAGCGCTCCCGGGCTGTCCACCCGCGCGCCGTCGACGGAGAGGACGACGTCCCCGGCGAGGATCCCGGCCTTCTCCGCAGGGGAGTTCGGCACGACGGCGAGGACCCTCGCGCCGGGGAAGAACTGGAGGTCCTCGAGGCTCTCCGATTCGTTCGCCTCGGCCTCGATCCCGAGGAACCCCTTCCCCGCCCCCTGCACGGCGATCGGCGCGGGTCCCTCCGGCCGCCGCGCCAGCGGCCGCTGGTGCCAGGCGCAGCCGCCGAGCAGGAGGAGCGCCGTCGCCGCGAGCCTCACGCGTCCCTCCTCCGCGAGACGAAGACCGCGAGGGCCACGAACAGGGTCCCCTCGAGGGGCGGGACGACGAGGTTTCGCACCCACCCCGCGTCGGTGAACCCCGCGTCGGAGTACCCCTCCGCGAACTTCGCGACCTCCCCGAGATAGGAGTGGTCGACGAGGGAGGGGACGAAGGTGGCGAAGACGTACTCGCTCGCGTCGCCGAGGATGCCCTTCATCGCGTCGAAGACGAGGTAGCCGAGCATCGCCGCCGCGACGGCGGGGCCGGGGCTGCGCGCGAGGCTCGAGACGAGGACCCCGAAGGCGAAGACGGCGATCACGGCGAGCGTCCCGGCCGAGAGCCCGCGAGAGATCTCGCGCAGGACCGCGTCGCTCGTCGCGATCTCGTAGCCCTGCTCGACGACGGGGCCGAAGTCGTAGAGGAGGGCCGCCGCGAGCCCCGAGGCGAGGACGATCGCCGGCATCGCCGCCAGGACGAGGCAGAGGCCGACGCACACCTTTCCGAGGACCCACGCCCCCCGCGACACGGGGCGGACGAGGGCCGCGCGCATCGTCCCGGCGTCCCGCTCGCCGGCGATCGCCAGCGCTCCGTAGGCGAGGAGGAGGAACGCCGCCGCCCCGAGGCCGACGGAGAGACCGTGGACGAAGGGGGGGAAGGCGTTCGTGGAGGCCGAGGCGGGCGCTTCCCCCGTCTGGACGAACGCGCGGGCCTGCGCCGCCCCCTCGAACGCGCGGCCGAGGAACACCCGGAGCGCCGCCGCGAGCGGCGGGAGCGTGAGCGCGAGCCGTCCCCCGGGCGTCCCGAAGGCCCGGATCCACTCCGCGCGGAAGGCGTTCGCGAATCCCTCCCTCATCCCCCGCCCCCGATCGTCCGGCGGTAGTACTCCGGAAGCGTCACCGGGCGCGGCGCGAAGGCCGACACCTCGAAGCCCGCGCGCACGAGGTCGGCGTTCACCTTCGCCGCCTGCGCCGGCTCGATGTCGACCTCGACCTGCGTCTCGTTCACCGGGTGGACCGCCCCGACCGCCCCGTGTCGCCTCAGGAACTCCGCCGCCGCGTCGCGCCTCCCCACCTCGATCCGCACGCGCCCGCGTTCCGGGCGGAGCAGATCCGCGAGCGCCCCCGTCGCGACGACCCTCCCGGCGTGCACGAGCGCGACCTCATCGCAGATGCGCTCCATCTCGGCGAGCCGGTGCGAGGAGATCAGGAAGGTCGTCCCCTCCTCCCTCCGCACCCGCAGCACGAGCTCGAGGACCTCCTCGACGCCGAGGGGGTCGAGGCCCGAGAGGGGCTCGTCGAGGACGACGAGGGAGGGGGAGCCGAGGAGCGCCCGGGCGAGGACGGCGCGCTGCTGGAGGCCCCGCGAGCAGGCGGAGACGCGCTTGTCCCGGTGTTGCTCGAGCCCGAGGAGCCGCATCCCGTCCGCGGGCGTCCTCCCCG
>CBRGOK010000706.1:0-2245 GCA_967798035.1 uncultured bacterium | reverse complement strand
AGTGGGATCAGCCCTTCCAACTCTTCCTCGAGGATCCGGGCCGTCTCGTGTCGACATCCTGGACATTCGATCCGCCGGGGTGGACCGAGGACCAATCGTCAGGCGGGTGCGGCGTGGGCTTCGGCTGAAGATGGGGCGCGCGCGACGTGCTCGCGCTCCGTCCCGCGCGACCCGGTGAAAGTCTCCTCCCCGAACCCGAGCGGCCTCGCGTGTTCCGCGTGGCTCCCGTCTCGGACCTGGTTCCGCTCGCAGGGGGGAGGACGGTCCTCGTCCGAGACGTGCCGGCTGCCACCGATTGGACGGCGGAGATCTGGTCCGCCGTGGGGATCCGCGTCGAGCCCTCGAAGTTCGCGCTTCTCCCCGGGGGCCACGTCGCCCTCGACGTGTTCATGGACTCATCGCCGATCCCCCCCGATGTGCGACGGGGGCCGCCGCGGCAGGGCCGATGCCGAGAGTAGTTACGTCGGCGTAACTCGGGCGCGAGGAGTTCGGCGCGCCAAGGATTGGCCGGTGGACCGAAGGCGAAGCCGCGCTCTCGAGATTCGCTCACGGCAAGACATCCGCAGTTCTGGCACGCGGGTTGCCCGCCCTCGACGACAGGTGAAGGCACTTTTCGCGGCCTCTGTTCTTGCGGTCCCCCAATCGAGGGCCTCGAGCCAGCAGGAACCCACGGTCGACGAGCATCCGGTTCGTCGGCCTGCGACCCGCGCTTCCGATCTCGCCGAGAAGGAGCCGGACGGCGTCCGCGACTGCGCGGCTCGCGTCACGGGCCGCGTCGTTCGCATCGACAAGGGGGCATCTCCCGCCAGCGCCTACTGGTTCCGACTGTTCGGGAACGCGCTCGAGGGAGGAGCCGAAGGGAGAGGCGAGACCCTCGACTTCAGGGTGAAGGGCGGGGTCGGCTGTTTCGAGTGGGCGCTCGTCGCCCCAGGCTGCGAACCGGCTACGGGGATCGTGGACGTGCTCGGGGGAGAGACCGGCTCGATCGGCCTCGTCCGGCCGGTGCCGGCCACCGCGATCCTCGAGGGTCGCGTGCTGGACGCGGGAGGTCGTCCAGTCGAGGGGGCCACGGTGTGGCTCCATGGACCCGTCTTCCGGCCGGCCTTCCCCTTCGACTCCACCGCTGGCCTGGAACGCGAAGGACGAACCGATCCGGCAGGGAGGTTCCGGTTCGAGCGCCTGCGGGCGGGAGACCGATTCGTCGAAGTCCAGGCCGAGAATCTGCCACCGATTCCTGCCGTCGCCGTCCGACTCCCAGCCAGGGGGCTCCGGCGGCTTCAGATCTCACCGTCCGTGGGCGCGGTGAGCCTACGCGTCCGAGGCGAGTGGAGTCGGCCGTTCCACCTCGTATTGACCGACGACGGGCGGCGAATCGTCGTGGATTGGCCGATCGTGCCGCCGGGTTGGTCTCGGGATCCTGGGAGGATGAGTTCGGGTCCCTGGCTCGGGTGCGGCATGAGGGAGTTCCAGGTCATCGAGCTCCGGCCGGCGCCTGGCGGAAGGGGCCTCCTCCCTCCCGTCGATAGGCCCTGGGTGACACGCGGAGGGGAGGCCTCCGAAGTTCTGCCTGGAGGCGACGGAACGACAGTACTGATCCGCGAGGTCCCGGCGAGTCCGCTCTGGCGAGCCGAGGTGAGGCGCCCGGATGCGCGGGGAGTGGAACCGGCCGAGTTCGAGCTGGTTCCCGGAGGCCACGTCGTCCTCGATGTGTGGACGGAGTGACGGACGAGACGGGCAGAGAGCCGGTCGAACCGGGCGTCCCCTTATGTCCGTTCTTCCCGACCCCGCCCCGAGAGTCACCCGCATGAGCCCGCGGTTTCCTCGGATCGTCGCGTGCGCGCTTCTCTCGATCCCCGCGGCGGGGCAGGAATCCGGTCCGGAGCCTTCGTCGACGGGGACGAGGCGGATCCGGAGCAAGTCGCGGTCTTTCCCGGTGCCCACGCAAGCCTCTTGATCCGCCTCCGGCAACCCCGCAGCGCCAGCCGCCGTTCGTGGCGGCCCCCCAGCCACTCCCCTATCATCCGCGCCCCGCGCCGCGGGAACCGACCGCTTGGCCGAGCCCCCCATCCGCAGGGTCGTCGTCCTCGTCATCGACGGGCTTGGCGTCGGCGCCTCCCCCGACGCAGCGAAGTTCGGGGACGAGGGGACCGACACCTTCGGGCACGCGTGCGAGGCGGTCGGCGGGGCGAAGGTTCCCACCCTGCAGGCGCTCGGCCTCGGAAACCTCCATCCGGCGAAGGGGGTC
>CBRGOK010000705.1:0-2245 GCA_967798035.1 uncultured bacterium | reverse complement strand
CACGACGGTTAAGTTGTGTCCACCCCCCCGGGATTCCCCCGGCCGCCGCGCCTCCCAGCCGTGACCCCCTTCCCCCGGCCTCGTGCGACGCGGATCCTCTCCCGGCGGGATCTCTCTTCCGGATCCCGATGGAAACCGAGCCCTCCTTCGAGCCCCTCGAGAAACTGCTCGCGCACGAACCCTTCGTCCGGGCTCTCGCGCGCAGCCTGGTCACCGACGAGACGCTCGCGGAGGACGCCGTCCAGGACACCGGGCTCGCCGCTCTCCAAGGAGCGCCGGGGGCTGTGCGAGCGCCGCGGGCGTGGCTCGCCCGCGTCGTCCGGAACTTCGCGTTCCGGACGAGCCGATCTGCCGGGCGTCGTTCCCGGCGGGAGCGCGAGGCCGCGCGCCCGGAGGCCCTCCCCTCGACGGAGGAGATCGTCGGGCGCGAGGAAGCGCGCCGCCGCCTCGTCGAGGCGGTCCTCGCCCTTGAGGAGCCGTACCGCAGGACGGTCCTGCTCCGCTACTTCGAGGGGCTGCCGCCGCGGGAGATCGCGCGGCGATCGGGGATTCCGGTCGCCACGGTCGGCACCCGCCTCCGGCGAGCTCACGATCGGCTCCGCGAGCGGCTCGATGCCGAGCACGCCGGCGACCGACGGGCCTGGTGCCTCGCGCTCGCGCCCCTCGCGTTCGCGGCCCCCGCCGCGGAAGCGGCCTCCGCGGGATCCGGAATCCCCTTGGCGGAGGGCGTCCTCATGAAGGCGAGCACGAAGGCGGCGATCGGCTTGACGCTCCTCGTGGCGGTCGGACTCATCGCCCTCCTCCCGACGAGGATGGGTGAGGGGACCGCCAGCCTGACTCCTCGGGTCCCCGCGCCTCCCGCTCCGCTCCGGACGGCCGACGCGAGCGGGGCACCCGCGTCCGAGACGCCCCTCCGAGTTCCGGCGCGCACGACAGCATCGTCGTCCCCGGCGCTCCCCGGCCGAGTCGAGATCCGCGGCCGCCTCCTCGTCCGAGGCGGAGGTCCGCTCGGAACCGCGACGGTCGGCGTCCGCACGGGAGACGAGGCGATCGACTTCCCGGAGAGCGTCGCGCGTCTCGGAGGAATGGACGAGCTCCGCGAGTTGAGGGCGGAGGGGGACTTCCTCCTCGAGGAGGCCGTCCGCGAGGCGGGCGGATGGAAACCCGCTTTCGAGACGGCCGCGCTCGCGGACGGGTCCTTCGCGCTGGCGGTCCCGGAAGACCTCCCGGAGTTCCGGCTCGAGGTGAAGGCGGACTACGGCGTGGCCGACTCGTCGGATCGATTCCTGCCCGCCGACCCTCGCCTCCGGGAGGGAGTGAGACTCCTCCTCGATCCCGCGGGAAAGGTGGAGGGCTCAATCCGCATCCCATCGGGCGCGGCTGCGCGAAACGGAAGGTTCGCGAGATTCGAGCCGGGAGGGGTGATCCCCACCAAGGCCGAAGACGCGGACGCGCAGGGGCACTTCGTGATCCGCGGGCTTGGTCCCGGCCGACACAGCTTCGTCGCGATGGGGGAGGGTGGGGCACCCCTCGCGCGCCTGGACGTCCCCGTCCGCGCGGGAGAGACGACGCGAATCGACTTCGACCTCCCGGCGGAGTCATGGATCGCCGGGCGAGTCGTCGACGGCAATGGCCGCGGGGTCGCCAACGCCTCGATCGGAAGCGTGGGACCCGGGGAGATCGTCCCGGGGCTCCTCGCCTCCAGACTCGGGGCTCTTCGATACCCCTGGTGCCGCACTGCGGCCGACGGGCGCTTCCGGGTCGGCTCGCTCCTCCCCGTCGAGCGCTCCCTCCGGATTGACGCGGAAGGCTTCTTTGCGGTGAACCGCGGACCGCTCCGGGTCCCCGCCGGCGGGGGATTGGAGGGCATCGAGGTCGTCCTCGAGTCGGGCCACCGGCTCGCCGGCCGCGTCATCGACACCGCCGGACGTCCGGCAGAGGGGCTCGCTGTGATCGTCGTCCCCGACGAGGAGGCCGCGAAGCGTCGCAACGTCGACCTCTCGAAGCGGCGGAGCTTCCGTCAGAGGACGAGGACCGCGGCGGACGGGACCTTCTCCCTCGCCGGTCTCGACGACGCTCCGTTGATCGTCTCGGTCCGGAAGGGAGGCAAGCCCCTGGTGGAGCGAAGAGAGGTCGAGCCGAACGCCGACGGTCTCGAGCTGGTCGTCGGCACGCCCACCGGAATCGCGGGCGTCGTCCTCGAAGCCGGGGGGAGTCCGGTCCGGGCCTTTCGGATGGTGCCGCT
>CBRGOK010000704.1:0-2249 GCA_967798035.1 uncultured bacterium | reverse complement strand
CTCGAGTCGCAGGTTCCGTCCCCCCCTCTCGTGACGAATCCCTGGACGCTCACTAATCCTTCTCGAACAGCACGACGGCTACCGACGCCCGATCCCGCCGCAGGAACCTCCTGGCAAGGGGATCCAGGTCCTCCGGGCAGACCGACTCGTAGTCGGTGACGAGGGTGCGAATCTCGTTGAAAGCGCCGGACCGGGAGTGAGCGTCGCCGAGGGCGGTCGACCAGTACTGGTTGTCTCGGAGGTGCTCCGCGCCCTGGGCGAGGAAGACGGCACGATGACGGTCCACCTCCTCCGCGGTGACCCCGGATTCCGCCAGGGATTCGGCGACCCGGAGACACTCCTCGAGCACCGACTCCGCCCGATCCGCCTCAGTCGTCAGCCCGAGGCGGATCCAACCGAAGCCGGGGAATGACGGGCTCTCCCACCCGTCCACGACTGGGGCGTAGGTGGCGCCAAGCTTCTCTCGGATCCGGTCCCTGAGGCGATCCCCTAGGATCGCGCGCAAGAGCGCGAGCCTTCGGACGAGGTGGACGTCGAAACCGTCCATCGTCGAGAACATCACGACCACGCGGGCGCGGCTCGCGGGCGACTCGACTTCGAACCGACGGCGTAACCCCGTCTGGAGGCCCGGCGCGGCGACCGGGTCCTCGCTTCCCCGCCAGGTCCGTCGCTCAGGAAGGGCGCCGAACGTACGCGCGACGAGGGTCACGGCCTCCTCGACGGGGACGTCGCCGACGATGGTGACCGTGAGCGGGGCCCGCTCGAGTTGGGGCCCGAGCCATCTCCGCATCGACTCGAGTGATACAGCGTCGACTTCCCTGAGGGAGGGAGGCGTCCCGCGGGGGTCGCCAGAGAACAGCGCCGAGGAGAACTCGAGCTGCAGCGGTCCCCTGGGTCCGCGGGCGAGTTCCTCATGCATCTTCCGCGCCTCCTGACGGACTCGTCGCAGCGCCTCCGGACGCCAGCCGGGGTCCGACAGATAGGCGCACAGGAGCTCGCACTGGGCCCGCAGCTCCTCCGGTCGCGTGATGCCAGAAAGGGAGAAATGTCCCTCCTTCACCTCGAACCTCGTCCCGACCCCCCGCCCGACGAAAAGCTGATCGAGTTCTTCGACCGAGTGCGCTCCGAGACCGCCCGCCACGAAACCCCAGCCCGCGGCCCATCCGAGGGCGTGCTCTTCCGGTCGCAGGGACAGAGTCCCCCTTCCGAAGCGTGCTTCGACCCGAACCTCCCCCCTTTCGAAGTCGGTGGCCTTCACCCGGAGAACGACGCCGTTCTCGAACCGCACCTCGTGGACCCCGAGATCCTCGACGTGGCTCCGGGCCACGACGACGCCCGGCTTCGCCGCGTCCGAAGGATAGGCGAACGCCTTCGATTCCAGAGGCTGCGGCGCTTCAACGTCTTCGTCGAAGCTCTCCTCGAGCGCGCCCAACAGTTCCGTGCGGGCATCCTCGCCCAGACGGATCCTCCCGGTCGCGACGACCGCCCGAGAGCCCTCCTTCCATGCCCGCGAATAGGCCTCGCTGCACTCCTTCGCCGTGAGCGCCTCGATCGCCGGCCGGAGGATCGCCTGCATCGTGAGGGCGTCGGCAGGAACCGCGTGCCCCCGCGCCGCCCGGAGGAGGTCCTCGGCGAACTCCTGGTTCGTGCGCGTCTCCTCGCTCCGTAGCGCATCGTCGAGTAGGCGCAGATCCCTCGAGCGCGCCGCCTCCAATTCGTCCTCTCTGAATCCGTGCTCGAGCGCCCGCCGCAGCTCTCGGTTCCCCTGGACCAGGGCTTCGCGCCACGCGTCCTGGTAGCAGGTGATCGCGAGCCACTCCCCGGCGACGAGCTCCGAGACCGGGGGGTCAGCGCCCCACGACGCTTTCCACGCCCATCCGCCCCCGAACCGCCGCGACGGATCCGCCTGCGCAGCGCTTCGGATTCTCCGGTTGAGCATCGTCCGGGCGTACTGGAGAGGCACGTCGGCCCGCAGTCGGGCGATGTCGGGCGGACGGGGGTCCCCCGGCCGGAGCCTGCCGATCCAGATCGTCGCGTGGGGCTCGGTCTCCTCCTCGACGCAGAAGACGAGATTGGCCGACTCGAGGCCGGGAACCCCCGGTCCGGGCGGTGATTCGAGGGCGACGGACCGAGCGCACAGGTCTCCGAAGACGCGCGAGACGAGGGTACTCGGATCGAGGTCCCCGAAGTCGCCCACGAGGACGACGGTGAGGAGATCCGGACGGTACCACCGGGAATAGAACTTCCGG
>CBRGOK010000703.1:0-2251 GCA_967798035.1 uncultured bacterium | reverse complement strand
GGGCGCCGCGGCGTTCGCCGGGGCCGCCGTCGGGGACCCGCTCGCCGCCCTCTTCGAGCGGGTCGCCGCGGCGGGGGCGTGGGGGGGGGAGGGATCGAGGGGACGGCCGTGAGGATCCTCTACGCGCACCGGACCCGGGCGCGCGACGGCTCGGCCGTCCACATCCGCGGCCTCGTCGAGGCGCTGCGCTCCCGCGGGCACGAGGTCCGCGAGGTCGGCCCTCCCCTTCGCGCCGGGGGGCGATCCTCCGCCGAACGACCCGGGTGGCTCCGGCGCGCCGCCCGCGAGGCGGCGGAGTACGCCTACACCCCGTTCGGGACCTGGCGCCTCGCGCGGGAGGCGCGGGCGTTCCGCCCCGATCTCCTCTACCAGCGCTACGCCTTCGCCGACGCCTCGGGGGTCCGCGTCGCCGAGCGACGCGGCTTGCCGATATGCCTCGAGGTGAACGCCCCGCTCGCCCGCGAGATCCACCGAACGCGGGGCCTCCTCTTCCCCGGCCTGGCGAGACGCCTCGAGCGCTCGATCTTCACCCGGGCCTCGCGGATCGCCGCCGTCTCGGGGGTCCTGCGCGACGAGCTGGCGGGCGAGGGAGTCGACCCCTCCCGGATCCTCGTCACCCCGAACGGCGCCGACCTCTCCCGGTTCCGCCCCGACCTCGACGGGACGGAGGTCCGCCGGCGGCTCTCCCTCCCCGACGGCCGGGTCCTCGGCTTCGTCGGATACCTCCGGGAATGGCACCGCCTCGACCTCGTCCTCGAGGCGATGGCCTCGCCTCGCCTCCGGGAGGCCCGCCTCCTCGTCGTCGGGGACGGGCCGGCGCGGGGGCCCCTCGAGGGGAGGGCGAGGTCCGCGGGCCTCTCCGATCGCGTCCGGTTCACGGGGGAGGTCGATCACGCGCAGATCCCGCTCCACATCGCGGCGTTCGACGTCGCGCTCCTCCCCGCGATCAACGCCTACGCCTCCCCGCTCAAGCTCTTCGAGTACCTGGCCTGTGGAAAAGCGGTCGTCGCGCCGAAACAGGGGAACCTCGAGGAAGTCGTGCGCGACGGGAAGGAAGCCCTCCTCTTCTCCCCGGGCGACGCCCGCGCCCTCGGGGAGGCCGCTGCGGGCCTCCTCGAGCGGCCGCAGGCGCGCGCGGCCCTCGGCCGCGCCGGGAGGGAGCGCCTCCTCGCCGGGGAGTTCACCTGGGAGGGGAACGCGCAGCGCCTGGAGGAGGCGATCGGCCCCCTCCTTGCCCGCCCGCTCCCGCGGGGGGCGGCCGGCCCGCCTCGGGTCCTCGGCGGGGAGGTCCCGGGAAGGTGAACCGGGCCGTCGTCCTCCTCTCCGGGCTCCTCCTCGCTGGGGCCTACACCCCGACCCTCTACTGGCTCTTCGACCGCTGGCTCGCCGCCGACTCTCCCTACGCCCACGGGCCGGTCGTCGCGGCGGCGGCCGCCTTCCTCGCCCTCCGGCGCATCCGCGAGGCGCCTCCCGGGCCGCGCGGGAAGGCCTCCCTCCCTCTCCTCGCGGGAGGGCTCCTCCTCCACCTCGCCGGCCTCCTCGGGCGCGTCGACTCGATCAGCGGCTTCTCCCTCCTCCTCGTCCTCCCGGGGCTCGCCGGCTCCCTCCGCGGGCGCGCGGCGCTGCGGCTCGCTCTCCCTCCTCTCCTCTTCCTCGTCTTCGCGATCCCGATCCCGCTGAAGTTCGTCTCCGACCTCTCCTTCCATCTGAAGGAGGCCTCCGCCGCGGCGGCCGTCGCCGTCGCGAACTTTTTCGGCCTGGGGGTGGAGCGGTCGGGCCCCTGGCTCCGCCTTCCGGGGGGGACGACCCTCGTGGTGGGGGAGGCCTGCAGCGGGCTGCGCTCGCTCCTCGCGTTCGGGACCCTCGCCTACGCCTACGCTTTCCTCTTCGCGCGCCGCCGGGCCCTCCCCGCGCTCGGCGTCCTCCTCCTCTCGGCTCCCCTCTCCTTCCTCGCGAACGCCGTCCGGCTCCTCGGGATCCTCTTCTACAGCCGCGCCTTCGGCACCCGGCATCTGGGAGGCTTCGCGCACGAGGCGGCGGCCCTCCCGCTCTACCTCGGCGCCTTCGCGCTTCTCGTCTTCCTCGACCGCCGGCTCTTCGGCGCCGCGCTCCCTCCGCCGCCGCCTCCTCCGGAGCCTGGGGCCTCCCCGCCCCGCGCCGCCCCGACGGTCTCCTTCGTCGCCCTCGGCTCGGCGCTCGCGATCCTTCTCCAGCTCTCGCGGGGGAGCCCGCCACCGGCGATGACGCCCCT
>CBRGOK010000702.1:0-2253 GCA_967798035.1 uncultured bacterium | reverse complement strand
TCCGCGCTCACCGTCGCCGGCGTGAGGTCGCGGGTGCCCGGGCTCGTCGCGAGGTGGCGGGCCGCCTCGAGGGAGTGGCACATCATGTCGTTCAGCACGCCGCCCCCCTGGTCCTTGCCCGACCAGAACCAGGGCTCGTGGGGTCCGCCGTGCTCCTCCGCGCAGCGCGCGAGGTAGGGGCGCCCCGCGGAGGCCGCCCCGCGCCGCCAGATGATCTCCTTCCCCCGCGTGATCGCGGGCATGAAGACCTGGTTCTCGAGGTAGCCCGTCAGGAACCCGCGGGAGAGGTCGAGGACCTTCTTCGCCTCGCGGACGTTTCGCGCGAGGGGCTTCTCGCAGGCGATCCCGACGATCTTGTTCCGGCCCGCCTCGGCGATCTTCTCCATCACCTCGATCCGCGTGGGGTTCGGCGAGCAGACCCAGATCGCCTGGACCGCCGGATCGCGGACCATCTCGCGGACGTCCGTGTAGGCGTTCGCCTCCCCCACGCCGAGAGAGCGGGCTAGGGTGGCCGCCTCCGCCGCCTTCTCCTTCCTCGGGCTCGCGACCGCCACGATGTCGGCGTCGCGGACGCCGACGAAGGAGCGGATGTGGAACTTCGCGACGAATCCCGCGCCGACGATGCCGACGCCGAGTGTCTTCGCCATGCCTTCTCCCGGCCAAACCCTCGGTGCGCGGGAAGCCTAGCCGCAGGGCGGCGGCGTTTCGACGCCGGGGTGCCCTCGCTCGGCACCCCGGGGCGACCCCCATCACCCGACCGTCGGATTCGTGATCTCGGAGTTCGCGAGGCGGAGCGGCAGGCTCCCGACGGGATCGTCTCTCCTCATGGCGCGCGGAGTGCCGCGACCTCGCCCCCCGCGCCGGGAAGAACCAGCCGCGCCGGGGCGCCGTAGGGATCGAACTCGAAGCGGACCTTCCAGGCCTCCCACCGCGGGACCTCGAAGGAGAAGAACGAGGCGGGCGACTCGGGGAAGACCTCGCGCCGCGGCGCCTCCGAGCGCATGCGGATGGCCGTCAGGTCCTCCCCGTCCCACTCGTAGTCGAGGAACCGTTGACCCCGCTCGAAGTCGAGCCGGGCGAAGGAGCGCACGACGTCGCCGCGGCCTGGGCGGGCGAACGCCTTCACCGATCGGAACGGCCCCAGCTCCTCGCGCCATCGCGACCAGGTCGCCGCCTTCTCTTTCCTGAACTCCTCGAGGGGGACGCCCGGCTGCACCGCGGCGTGGAGCGGCGCGAAGTCCACCGACGCGGCGCTGCGCACGATCCCCTCGACGCGGGCGACGAGGTCGCGGTGGGCCCCGTCGGGTCCCTCCGCGCCGAGGAGAGCGGCCATCGCGTCGGGCTCCGCGCCCTCGAGGAGGAGCGAGTTCCCCCGCGCGCTCACCCGGACCGTCCCGCCCGAAGGGAGCCGGTACGACCCGGCGAGCCGCGCGATCGCCGGCTCGTCGAGGTCGACGGCGCGGGGAGGGACCTCGAGCTTCTCCCCGAAGACGGGGCGCCAGATGCGCGCGAGCGCGTTCGCGGGCATCTCCGAGATCGAGGAGGCGAGGAAGATCGCGACGTCGTCGTCGACGAAGTGACGGAAGTCGGCGCTGAAGATCCCGTTCCCCCCGGAGTGGGTGACGACCTTCTTCCCGGCGCTCGTGCGCACGACCACCCATCCGTAGCCGTAGTGGGAGGAGCCCTCCGGATCCTCGGCGACGTGGGGGGTGAAGAGCCTCGCGCGCGCCGCCTCCGGAAGGATCGAGTTTCCCTGGAGGGCGCGGTGCCATCGCCAGAAGTCCCCGACCGTCGTGTGGGCGCCGCCGTTCGCGCGAAGCGCCCACCAGGGACCGTCCTCGGCCATCGACCGCTCGAGGACCGTCCCCCACCGCTCGCCCCCCTGGTACCCGATCGCGATCTCCCCGGGGCGGTAGGCCGGGATCTTGTAGCCCGTCCGGTTCATCCCGGCCGGCTCGAAGAGCGCGTCGTGGACGTAGCGCTCGTAGGACTTCCCCGAGCGCAGCTCGACGATCGCGCCGAGGAGGGAGTAGCCGGCGTTGGAGTAGGCGTATCTCGTGCCCGGCGCGAAGAGGAGGTTCGAGGCGAGGGCGCGCCGCACGTACTCCTCCCTCCCGACCGGGTCGTAGTCGCCTGCGAAGTCGGAGCGCAGCCCCGAGGAGTGCGTGAGGAGGTGGTGGAGGGTGATCCCGGCCTTGTCGGGAGGGACGCCCGGGAGGTGCTTCGAGATCGGGTCGGAGACGGCGAGCTTCC
>CBRGOK010000701.1:0-2262 GCA_967798035.1 uncultured bacterium | reverse complement strand
GGGGGGCGCGGAGCGCAAGCGTGAAGCCTCTCCTCGTGATCGCGCTCGTGATCTTCGGCCTCCTCGTGGGGCCCCCGGCGCTGTTCTACGCGATCTACGGGAAGGAGGGGGGCGGGGGGCATCCGCCCGCGAGCTACCTCGTCTACCTCTATATCGTCTTCGGCTTCCGCTACGCCGCGCCCGTGGCCGGCGGGCTCGCCCTCGTTGCGTCGAGGCTGGCCTTCTCCCGCGCCGCGACAGCCCGGATGCGATGGGGATCCCTCGGACTGGGTGGGCTCCTCTGCGCGGCCAGCGCGATCGCCTGGTTCCATTCGGTGACGTAGGCGGGATCCACGGAATCGACCCGGGATTCCCGCCGGAGTTCGCCGCAGAATGCGCGGGAGGTCGCCGGGTCCCGTGCGCGAAGCCGGATCCGAACGCATTCACCCGCCCGGCCGGCGCGCCGAAGAACCGGCCATGTCTCCCGGAAGCCGCGTCCCGGGCGCGCTCATCCTCAAGAACGCCCTCTTCACGGCGGTGGTGCCGGGAACCGTCACGATCCTGATCCCCTGGCGGATCCTCTCCTCGTCCGGGGAGATCCGACTCGACGGAGCGAGCGCGCTCCGCTACCTGGCTCTCCTCCCGATCCTGTCCGGTCTCGCGGTCTACCTCTGGAGCCTCCTCGGTTTTGCCCGGACCGGGCGAGGCACGCCTGCGCACATCGATCCGCCGCGGACGCTCGTCGTCCGCGGACCCTACCGGTTCACCCGGAACCCGATGTATGCCGCCGTCCTCCTCGCGATCCTCGGCGAGGCGGCGCTCTTCGCGTCGGGTCGCCTCCTCGGCTACGCCGTCCTGGTGCTGGCCGTCCTCCACGGCTTCGTCGTCCTCTACGAGGAGCCGGCCCTTCGCCGTCGCTTCGGGCCGTCCTACGAGGCGTACTGCGCGAAGGTGCCGCGGTGGTTCCTCTCCAGGAGGCGGCGCGAGCCGGGCGAGTGGCCGTGAACAGGAGGAGGCGACGCGGGGGCCCTACGAAGGGACCCGCGGCGCCTCCGGAGCGCCCGGCCCGAGGAGGTCGCAGCCCTCGGCGGTCGTCGCGAGGATGTCCTCGATCCGGATCCCGAACTCGCCGGGGACGTAGATCCCCGGCTCGTCGGAGAAGGTCATCCCGGCCTCGAGGACCGTCGGGTTCCCCCGGACCAGGTAGGGCTCCTCGTGTCCCTCCATCCCGATCCCGTGGCCGAGACGGTGCGTGAAGGCGGCGTAGCCCGAGCCGAACCCCGAGGCGTCGATCACCGCCCGAGCGAGATCGTCGATCTCCCCGCAGCTCCGGCCCGGCCGGACGCCGCCGAGGGCGGCCTGCTGGGCCCGGAAAACGACGTCGTAGGCGCGGGCCACCCGGTCGGAGGCCTTTCCGAGGACCCAGGTGCGCGACACGTCGGACTGGTAGCCGTGGAGGGAGCCCCCCGTGTCGATCAGGATCGAGTCCCCCTCCTGGAGCCGGCGCGACTGGCTCGTCCCGTGGGGGAAGGAGGCGTTCGGACCGAAGAGGACGAGGGCCCAGGGGGACGTCATCCCGGCCGCGCGGTGCGCTTCCCCCATCGCGGCGGAGATGTCCGATTCGGTCGAGCCCTCGCTGGCGAGGGGGGCGACCGCCGCGAGGCAGCGCTTCGTCACCTCGCTCGCCCGACGGAGGAGGGCGACCTCCTTCTCCGTCTTGATCATCCGGCAGCGCCGTACCGCCTCGGCTCCGAGGACGATCCCCTCGGGCGCGAAGCTCCCGCGGAGTCCTTCCGAGAGGAAGGCCCGGACCGTGGGCTCGATGCCGAGGGGGCCGGTCGACCGGGGGCGGACGGCGTCGGCCGCGATCCGGGCGAAGGACTCGTCCTCCTGCCAGACGCGGGCGTCCTGGGGCGAGGGGATCTTCTCGCGGGCGGTGCGCTCCTCGAAGGCGGGACAGATCCAGATCGGCTCTCCCCTCTCGAAGAGGAAGAGGAGGAACGGGCGCTCGCTGCGGGACCACTCCACGCCCGTGAAGTACCGCATCGTCGGCCCCGGCTCGATCGCGAGGGCGGAGAGGCCGGTCTCGCGGATGGCGCGGCGGGCGCGCTCCCGTCGCTCCGCGAACTCCGAGGGGCCGGGAGCGTCGAGGCCGGCGCAGAGGCCGGCGAGGTGGGCGAAGCGCGGGGAGGATCGGGCCCGCGCGGGGGAGGACGAGGGGGCGGCGCAGGCCGGGAGGGCCGCGCCGACGGCGAGAGCGCCGGTCTTGAGGAACTCGCGCCG
>CBRGOK010000700.1:0-2265 GCA_967798035.1 uncultured bacterium | reverse complement strand
TCGTCTGGTTGTAGGTCGGATCGAACGCGCCCGCCGTCGTCGGGAAATTCGGCGACTGGGTCCTCCCCACGACGATGGTCGTCCCCCCCGCCCCCAGCTCGAGGTGGTGGGCCTCGTCGACCTCCGAGCCGCCGAGGTACGTCGAGAAGACGAGGCCTCCGCCGGACGCCGTGAGCCGGGTGACGAAGCCGTCCGTGATGCTCCCGTACTGACCACCCCCTCCGAACGTCGAGTCGAAGGCCCCGGGCGTCGTGGGGAAGTCCGGGGAGTTCGTCGAACCGGCCGTCGTGGTCGTCCCGTCCCCGGCGACTCGCATCCCCAGCACCATGTCCATCGCCGTCCCGCCCAGGTAGGTCGAGAAGAGGAGGGCGGTGCCCGGGAGGGGCAACCGGGCGACGAAGCCGTCGGTCGCGGTGCCCGTGCCGGCGCCGAGGAAGATGTCTTAGGCGCCCGGGGTCGTCGGGAAGTCCGGGGACGACGTCGTCCCCGCGATCGTGGCGACGCCGGCGGCGTCGACGGCGAGGCTCGTCGAGTCCTCGTCCCCGCTTCCCCCGAGGAAGGTGGAGTCCAGGAGGGTCGAGCCGGAGGAGTCGAGTCGCGTCACGAAGGCATCCGGGGCCGGCGGGGGCGCATGCGAGGTGTCGAAGGCGCCCGGAGTCGTGGGGAAGGTCGCCGAGGCCGTCGAACCCGCCACGACCGCCGTTCCCCCCGCCTCGACGACGATCGCCCGAGCCTGTTCGGCGCCCGACCCGCCGAGGAAGGTCGAGTAGAGGAGGCTCCCGCCCGAGGGGGAGAGGCGGGCGACGAAGACGTCCCACGCCGCGGCGTAGGTCGTGTCGAAGGCGCCGGCCGTCGTCGGGAAGTCGGCCGAGGCCGTCCTCCCCGCGACGACCACGCCGCCGCTCCCGTCTTGGGCGAGCGCCCACGCCTGGTCCCCGAGGGATCCCCCGAGGAAGGTCGAGAAGACGAGGGCGTCTCCCGCCGGGGTGAGGCGGGTCACGAAGGCCTCGCTCGCGGCGTAGGTCGTGTCGAAGGCGCCGGCCGTCGTCGGGAACGCGCTCGAGGAGGTCCAGCCGGCGACGGTGGCGGCCCCGGTCGCGTCGACGACCACGGCCTGGACGTAGTCGAAGCTCGTCCCCCCGAGGAAGGTCGAGTACTCGAGGACGGGGTCGACGACGAGGGCGCGATCGGGGGCGCGGCCCGGCGCCTCGAACCCGAACCGGTCGTTCCCGAGGAGGACGTGCCGGCACTCGATCGTCCGCCTTCTCCCTCGCGCGTCGGTTTCCCAGGTCCTCGGCGCGGGCTGGCGGATCTCCCCGAGCGGGGTGTCGAGGACGAGTCCTCCCTCGCCGTCGATGCAAAGTCCGCGCGCTCCCTCGACCATCACCGCCACCGTCCCGAGGTCCGCGCGGGGCTCGAGGAGGAGGTCGTACTCGAATCGGCGCCCCTCCTCGCGGGCGCGCACGTCGACGCCCGGACGGAGAGAGGGGAAGCGGACCGAGCGGAAGCGCGGCACGTCCGCCCTCCAGTTCCCGGGATCCCTCCCGAGGAAGTAGTGGTGGCGGCCGGGAAGCGGGTCGTCCGCGGCGAGGGCGCTCGCCCCTTTCCCCTCGAAGGTCATCCGGATCGCGACGCCGCGGATCCGCTCCGCGACGTCGTCCCTCTCCTGGAGCGCGAGGGTCCAGCCTCGGTCCTCGAGGAACACCGTCATCGCCTCGATCCGGGCGGCGAACCGCGCGCGAGCATCCCACTGGCCGCGGTTCTCGACGAAGCCGATCGGGAGGCGCCGGAGCCGTTCCGTCGCGCGGATGCCCTCGAGCGCGCTCGCTTCCGCTGGGTCGGCTCCGT
This sequence comes from uncultured bacterium, assembly GCA_967798035.1. Classification (GTDB taxonomy): domain Bacteria; phylum Planctomycetota; class UBA1135; order UBA1135; family JAKEFM01; genus JAKEFM01. The sequence goes on along the minus strand of CBRGOK010000700.1, from coordinate 417 downwards.
GTCGTTCTCCCTGACCCGAAGCGGACCCGCCGAGCAGGCCGACGATCGCGGCGAGGTAGCTGACTCGCCTCATCGGGAGGACCCTCCGCCGGCCGGGCGAAGCCGGCGCCGAACGATACCCCTCCGGTGCCCTCCTGTAACTCCGGGACCGCGGATCGACGGCGCTCGCCCCGGGAGGTAGCGTCGGGGCGGAGGTCGTCATGAAGCCCGCCCTGCCGATCCTCGCCGCCCTCCTCGCGCTCGGCCCCGCCGCGTCCGCTCAGACCTGCGGGCCGCTCGCGTTCTCGTTCACCTCCACCGGTCCGGGCTGCTTCCCCGGCGCTCCGGGGCTCGGCTTTCCCACGCTGGGCGCGACGCTGGTCCCGCCGGCCGTGCCCGCGGGGATGCGTCCGATCGACTCCCACGCGTCGAGCGCGG
>CBRGOK010000699.1:0-2269 GCA_967798035.1 uncultured bacterium | reverse complement strand
ACGGGACGGCGGATGAACGGCGAACTCTTGCGCTTGATCGAAGGTCTCCACCGCGAGAAGGAGATCCACAAGGAGATCCTCTTCCAGAGCCTCGAGACCGCGCTCGCGACCGCGATCCGCAAGCGCTACGGCATCGAGGAGGAGATCTCCCTCACGATCAACCGCTCGAACGGCCAGATCGAGTGCGAGGAGTTCGACCTGAAGGACCCCCGGATCTGGGCCGAGCTCGGCCGCATCGCCGCCCAGACCGCCAAGCAGGTGATGATCCAGCGCCTGCGCGAGGCCGAGCGCGACGTCGTCTACGGGGAGTACGAGGCGAGGGCCGGGCGGATCGTCACGGGGACGGTCCAGCGGTTCGAGGGGGAGGCGATCATCGTCAACCTCGGCCGCGCGGAGGGGATCCTCCCCCGCGAGGAGCGGGTGAAGGGGGAGCTCTACCGCCCCGGGGACCGCATCCGCTGCCTCGTCCTCGAGGTGAAGAAGGTCGGCCCGAAGGTCAAGATCATCCTCTCCCGCGGGCACGCCGACCTCGTGCGCCGGCTCTTCGAGATCGAGGTCCCCGAGATCAACGACGGGATCATCGAGGTGCGCAGGATCGTCCGGGAGCCGGGCTACAGAACGAAGTTCGCGGTCTGGTCGAACGACCCGAAGATCGACTGCGTCGGGGCGTGCGTCGGGGTGCGCGGCTCCCGGATCAAGTCGATCATCGACGAGTTGAACGGCGAGAAGATCGACATCATCCGCTGGAACGACTCGCTCGAGGTCCTCGTCCAGAACGCCCTCAAGCCCGCCGTGATCAACATCGACAACATCTTCCCCGACGAGGCGACGAAGACGGTCACCGTCATCGTCGACGAGGACCAGCAGTCCCTCGCGATCGGCAAGGGGGGGCGGAACGTCCGCCTCGCCAGCCGACTCGCCGGGTGGGACATCGAGATCAAGACGCGGGCGGAGTTCGAGACGGACGAACTCGCCCGCCGGACGGGGGGCGTTCCCGCGGAGGCTCTCCCGTCCTCGCCGGAGTCCACGGAGGCCACCCCCGCGACGCCGGAGGCCGCCGAGGCGAGCGAGGCCCCCGAATCCGTGGTCGAGGAGTCGCCGGGGGCCGAGCCGGCCCCGCTCGAGGAGCCCGGGAGCGCGCAGGCCGGATCGACGGCCGATGAAGCGCGGCCGGTCGTCTAGGGTCCCGGAGGCACAGGGCGCACGCCTTTGAAGAAGACCCGCATCAGCGAACTCGCGAAGCGCTTCAGCATGAAGCCCGCCGATCTCACGAAGAGGCTCCGGGAGATCGGCTTCGAGAAGGTCCGCTCGCCGAACTCCGTCCTCGATGACTCCGAGCTCCTCGAGGTCGAGGCGCGGCTCGAGGCCTACGGGATCATCCCCGAGAAGGCCGAGGAGCCCGCCGAGGCAGGGCTCGCCCCCCTCAAGCGCCGGCCGAAGAAGGAGGAGCCCGCCGTCGAGGTCCGGGAGCCGGTCGCTCCCTCCCTCGAGGCCGTCCCCGCACCGGAGGTCGAGGCCGCCCCGTCTCCGCCCCCCGCGCCCGAGCCCGAACCGGAGCCCTCCGTCCTCGCCGCGTCGGCCGAGACGATCGAGGCCGAGCCCGCCGCCCCGTTCAAGGCCCCTCCCGAGGAGGCCGAGCTCCCCGAGGTCGCCGCGGGCGCCGGAGCCCCCCTCGTCGCGATCGCTCCTCCCCCGGTCGCCCCTCCGGTCCTCCCCCCCGCTCCGCTCGAGGTCGCCCCCGCCTCGCCCGCTCCGAGTCCTGCCGCGGCCTCCGCCGCGCCTCCGGCTCCAGCCCCGTCGGCCCCCGCGTCCCCGGCGCCGGCTGCCGCTCCCTCCGCGATGCCGCGGCCGACGGGACCCCCGCGCCGGGGCCCGAAGATCCTCGGCAAGATCGACCTCGCCGCGATCGGTCGACCCTCCACGCCCCCGGGCGCCGCGAAGGGCTCGGAGCCCCACCCGACGCTCCACCACGACCGGTCCCGCGCACTCGCCCGGGGCGACTTCGCCTCCCGCGGGACGCTCACGGGGGCGCCGCTGACGGAGCGCGAGGAGTACCGCCGCCAGCGCCAGCGCGAGGCGCGTCGCGGCGGCCCCCCCGGGCGGGGTGGCCCGGGCAGGGAGGGGCCGGGCGGAATGGGCCGCAGCGCCCCCGCCGCCCCCGAGCGACCGACGAAGGTCCAGCTCGAGGCCCCGATCACGGTCCGCACCCTCTCCTCCGCCCTCGGCGTCAAGATCCCCGACCTGATGCGGGTCCTCTTCAACCTCCTCG
>CBRGOK010000698.1:0-2276 GCA_967798035.1 uncultured bacterium | reverse complement strand
CGCCGTCGGGAATCCGATCGCGCGGCCGCGACCGTCCCCGTGGACGACCGTCCCCCTCACGGAGACGCGCCGGCCGAGGAGGGCCGCCGCGGTCGCGAGGTCGCCGGAGGCGATCGCCTCGCGGATCGCGCTCGACCGGGCGGGCCGCCCGCCGACGAGGACCGGGGGGACGACGAGGACCTCGAAACCGAGGAAGGCTCCCATCTCCGCGAGCCGGGCCGGGTTCCCCTCCCGGTTCTTTCCGACCTTCGCGTCCGGACCGAGGACGACGGCGCGGGCGCCGAGGCGCCCGACCAGCCAGTGGCGGACGAAGTCCTCAGCGGAGGTGTCGCGGAGGTTCTCGTCGAAGTCCGCGACCAGGGCGAGATCGACTCCGGCGCGCTCGAGGAGGACGAGGCGGTGCTCGAGGGAGGTGATCTGCGGGGGCGCCTTTCCGGTGAGAAGTCGTCGCGGGTGTCTCCGGAAGGTGAGGACGGCCGCCGCGCCGTCGAGAGATCGGGCGCGGGCGACGGTCGTCCGGAGGATCTCCTGGTGGCCGAGATGGACCCCGTCGAAGACGCCGACGGTCGCGGCCGAGCCGTTGCGAGGCGGCGCGAAGGGCTTCCGGGGATCGAGGACGGTCTGCATCCGGCGGTCAGGCGGGGGAGGAAACGGCGAATCGTATCGGGCGAGGCTCGGAATGGACGTTCCGAACCCCTCAAGGAGAAAGCCTTTCCCTCCGATACCGGATCGCCGCCCGCTCGCGCCGAAGGTGCGTCGAGGCGGTCCCGTGTCCGTGGACGAACAGCCCGAAGTCGAGGTCGCGCAACCCGACGCGCCTCCCCCCCAAGAGAGGCCGAGCCGATCCGGCCGCTGGACGGCCGCGTTCGGACTCATCCTCCTGTGCTCCTGGTCCGTCTGGGCGGTGCTGCGGGAGTCGAGCCTCGCCCGGGAGGCCGACCGGGCGAGCGGGATCCTCGCCGCCTCGAACGGGCTGAACAGCCGGCTGGCGGGCCTCACCGCGGTCGCGGACGACCTCTTCGTCGAGTGGGACGTCGCTCGGGTGCGGGAGGCGGTCGAGAAGAAGGAGGCCGAGCTCGCCGAGGCGACGGCGCTGCTGCGCACGACGCTGCGGATGGAGCCCGAGCTCGAGAAGGTCCTCGCCGGCGTCCAGGCGAAGTCGGCGGAGGCGCGCTCGATGATGGCGGAGGCGCTCTACCAGGCCTCCGAGCGCCAGCGGCTCGGCTCCCCGACGGGGGCGGAGTCCGACGCCCGCAAGCGCGAGCAGGCCGCCGCGAGGGCCGTCCTCGCCGCCGACGCGGCGGCGGTCGAGGCGCTGCGCGAGCTCGGCTGGATCCAGGGGGCCGCCCGCGACCGGCTCGGGCAGGCGATCGACGGGGCGCGGGGCAACGTCCGGGGCCTCGTCCTCCTCGCCCTCTTCGCGGGCGCATGCGCCGCGGCGACGATCCTGCTCCACCGGAGAACGGGCCGCGACCGGCGGAAGGCCGAGGACGCCGAGCACTTCCTCCGTTCGGTGGCGGAGTTCGCGCCGGGCGACGAGGCCGCGGAGTTCTTCGGGGGCCTCGCGGGCGCGGTGGCGAGCGCGCTCGGCTGCCGCTGGGTCGTCGTCGGACGCTACTCGCCCGGGGATCCCCTCCTCCACTGCCTCGGGTTCGCGGACTCGGGCTCCGCCCTCCCGGGGGCGGACTTCGAGATCGCCGGCGCCCCCGACGAGGCGGTGCTGCAGGACGGGACGGCCCACTTCCCGAGGGGCGTCGCCGAGCAGTTCCCCCGCGACCGGCGCCTCGGGGAGTGGGGGGTCGTCGGCTACTACGGGGCGCCCCTCCTCGATCCGGGAGGGGAGAAGGTCGGCGTCCTCGCCGCCCTGCACGACGCCCCCTTCGAGCCGACCGCACAGCAGCGCGCCGTCTTCCGCATCTGCCAGCGCCGCGCGGAGGCGGAGATGTCGCGGCTCGTCGCGCAGGAGCGGCTCCTCGAGCGCGAGACGCGGCACCGCCGGGTCCTCGAGACCCTGGCCGACGGCGTGCTCACCGTCGACGACGCGGGCACGATCTCCGCGATGAACGTGGCGGCCGAGGCGATCTTCGGGCTCGAGCCCGGCGAGGGGAGCGGCCTCGACATCCGCGAGCTCATCCCGGCCGGATCGCCGCAGGAGGAAGGTTCGCCGCTGCGCCTGGAGCGGATCGAGGGGAGGCTCGCGGGGAGGGGGCTCGTCGAGGTCGAGGGGCGGCGGCGGGACGGCTCGGCCCTCCCCCTCGAGCTCGGCGTCTCGGGCT
>CBRGOK010000697.1:0-2279 GCA_967798035.1 uncultured bacterium | reverse complement strand
CGCCTCTACCGCAACCAGGGCGACGGGACGTTCGAGGAGGCGAGCAAGGCGGCGAGGATCGACAAGGTCCTCCTCACGATGGGGTGCAACTTCGGCGACCTCGACAACGACGGGTGGCTCGACTTCTACGCCGCGACGGGGAACCCCGACTTCCGGAACCTCCTCCCGAACCGGATGTTCCGGAACACGGGGGAGGGGACCTTCGAGGACGTCACGACAGCCGGCGGCTTCGGCCATCTGCAGAAGGGGCACGGCGTCGCCTTCGGCGACCTCGACGACGACGGCGACCAGGACCTCTACGTCAAGATCGGGGGCGCGTACACGGGCGACGCCGCCCGCAGCGCGCTCTTCGAGAACCCGGGGAACGGCAACGACTGGATCACCCTGCGCCTCCTCGGCGCGCGAAGCAATCGCTGCGCGATCGGCGCGCGGATCCGGATCTCGGTCGACGGCCCGGGCGGGACGCGCGACGTCCGCGCCACGGTCACGACCGGCTCGAGCTTCGGCGCTTCCAGCCTGCGGCAGGAGATCGGCCTCGGACCGGACGCGCGGATCCGGGAGATCGAGATCCGCTGGCCGGCGAGCGGCCGCGTCCAGCGGCTCGGGCCCGTCGCCGCGCGCCAGCTCCTCGAGGTCCGCGAGGGCGACCCGCGGCCGGTCCCGGTCCCGCTCCGGCCCTTCCGCCTCTCCACGGGCTCGGGCCACTGAGGGCGGGGCCCGATCGGGCCTCCCCTCGCTCCGGCGGAACGATCGGACTCGACCCACGTGGCTCGCTCTCGGCCGGCCGAGCGGCGAGGCGGCGTCACGCGCGCGCCGGGCGATTACCCCCGGGAGGGTCCAGAAGCGCCAGGAGCGCGGTCCGGTCGACCTTCCCGTTCGGCGTCTTCGGCAGCGCGGGAAGGAGGAGCGCGCGATCCGGGACCATGTGGGCCGGGAGGCGGCTCCGCAGCTCACCCACGATCCTGCCCGGGCCGGATGCGCCCCCCGCGACGATGAAGGCCGCGAGAACGGAGCCGAACTGCGGGTCGGGCAGGGCGAGGACGCACGCCTCCAGGACTCCCTCCAGAGAAAGGAGAGCGGCCTCGACCTCCCCGAGCTCGACGCGGTGGCCGCGCGTCTTCACCTGCGAGTCGCGGCGGCCGCGGAAGTGGAGGTCTCCCCCGGGCCCCTCGACGCCGAAGTCCCCCGTCGCGTAGCGCCGGCGGCCTTCCGCTCCGGCGGGGAGCGGATCCCGCCCCCAGTAGCCCACCATGACGGTCGGGCCCGACACGACGATCTCTCCTTCCTCGCCGGGGGAGCAGGGGCTCCCGTCTCCCCGGACGAGATCGACCTCGTCCCCGCAGCAGGGCTTCCCGATCGGGACCGGACGGTCGTCTCCGCCGGGGGGCGGCTCCGGGACGGGATGCCAGGTCGCGACATTCGTCTCCGTCGGCCCGTAGAGGTTGTGGAACGCTGCGCGAGGAAGGAGTCGCATGAGCGCGCGAAGGTCCCGAGTCGGGAACACCTCTCCCGCGAACAGCAGGAGCCGCAGCGAGGAGAGATCGGCCTCCTCGATCGCGCCGCGCCGCGCCCAGTTCGCGAGGATCGAGGGGACGGAGTACCAGGCGCTCGCGCGACGCTCCGCGAGGAACCGGGTGAGGAGGACGGGGAAGCCGAGGGCCTCGCGGGGAACGAAATGGACCGACGCCCCCGCGGCGCACGCGGAGAAGAGGTCGAAGGTCGAGAGGTCGAAGGAGAGGGGCGCGCTCGCGGCGACCCGATCGCCCGCATTCAGCCCGAAGGTCTCCCTCGCCCACTCCGTGAACGCGAGAGCGCTCGCGTGGGAGTGGACGACCCCCTTCGGCTCCCCCGTCGAGCCCGACGTGAAGAGGACGTACGCCGGCGAGTCGGGCGCGACCTCGACGAGGACGCGCGATGCGTCCGGGGAATGCGGCCAGGAGATCGACCGCCAGGGGAGTCCCGAGGGCCTCTCGCCCGACGCGTCGACCGCCGCCTCGAGCGAACCCGCCGACTCCCTCCGCGTCGCCAGCGCCGAGAGTGTCTCGCCGTTCCCGATCGCGACCTTCGCCCCCGCGCTCGACACGAGGAGGGCCGCGCGGGCCGGAGGAGACGCGGGATCGACGGGCACGTAGATCGCACCCGCCCTCAGGACGGCGTGGACGGCGACCGTCGAGGCCACGCCCCTCGGGAGGAGGATCGCCACCCGGTCGCCGGAGCCGACCCCGGCGCCGGCGAGCGAGCCGGCGAGGGCGGAGGCGAGCCCCTCGAGGCGCCCGTAG
>CBRGOK010000696.1:0-2285 GCA_967798035.1 uncultured bacterium | reverse complement strand
CGCCGAGGGGACCCATGTCGAGGCCGGGAACCGGGAAGCCGCGGCGCTCGATCTCTCCCTCGCCGCGCAGGCGGCCGGACATCTCGGCCGACCGCAGGAGGCGCTCGCCCTGGCGCGCCGCGCGCTTGGCCACGCCTCGGGGGGGAAGGACCCGAGGGTCCGGGACGCGAGCGCGCTCGCGTACGCGCGGGCCCTCCTCGGCTGCGGCGCCCTGCCCGAGGCCGCCGAGGTCCTCCAGTCGGTCGTGCTGGAGACCGGCTCGGGGCGGAGGTCGGCGGGCCTCGGGGCCGCGGACCTCCTCCAGGGGGACCTCGAGGTCGCGCGGGGGAATCTCGACGCGGCGGAACGGGCGGCGACGGAGGCGGCCTCGACCTGGAAGGAGGGAAGCCTCCCCTTCCGCCAGACCCTCGCGGTCGCCGCCTCCCTCCCCCTTCGCGCCCGGCTCGGGCGCAAGGGCCCCGCGATGGAGTTCCACGCGGGCCTCGTGTCGAGCCTCCTCCACATGCGACTCCCCTTGTGCCCGGAGGACTTCCGGATCGAGATCGGCCACCGGCTCCGGGAAGCCGTGCCTTCCGTCCCCGGGCTCTTCGCCCCCGCCTCGCGGACGGGGAACGTCGCGCTCGACTTCGACGAGCCGGTCCTCGCCGCCGACCACCTGCGCTCGTTCCGCGACGGGCTCGACCTGCGGCGCTGGGAGAGGCCGCCGGCCGACCGGCCCGGCCTCCCCGCCTTCTCGAAGAAGTCGGCGGAGGACGGCCTGGCGCGACTGCGTGGGGAGCTCCAGCGCGCGGAGGCGTCGGCGCCGGCCGGGAGAGGCACGGCCCCGGATCTGCGGGGCCGCGTCGCGCTCGCCGAGGAGGAGCTGCGCCTGATCCGGGGACGCGATCGGAGCCTCGCGCGCTTCCTCGCCCAGTTCCGGCGGGTGACCTCGGCGGAGGCGCGCGGCGCGCGGGAGCGCACCCTCGGGGCGCGCGGCGCCTACCTCGGCTACTTCCTCGGGGAATCCGGTTCGTTCCTCGCCCTCCTCACCGCCGAGTCTCAGGAGCGCCTCCCCCTTCCGCCGCGCGGCGAGATCGAGGCGGCGGTCCGCGCCTATCTCCCTCTCCTCCACGGGGGAGATCCGGGGGCGGCGGCCGCAGCCCGATCCCTCTCCTCCCTCCTCCTCGGCCCCGCCCTCCCCTCGCTGTCGGGGAAGCGGGAACTCTGGATCAGTCCGGACGGGATCCTCCACGCCCTCCCCTTCGACCTCCTCCCGATGCCCGACGCGACGGGCGCTTCCGAGGAGCCGGCCGGCCTCGGTCGCTCGATCGCGTGCATCCCCTCCTTCCACTTCCTCCTGCCGGAGACGGGGGAGCCGATCGAAGGGTCGAAGGAGACGACCGACCTCCTCGTCGTGGCGGGACAGGGATTCGGAGCCGCGCGCGAGAAGGTCGCGGCGGCCGAGTACGCGCTCGGGGCGGGGCGCGTCCCCGGCGAGGCCGCCGCCGAGGAGGGGGCCGCCTGCCGGGAGCTCGCGCTGCGCGGCGCGCGGGCGTTCTGCTCTCCCGAGGACCTCCCCCGCGTCGAGGGGCTCTTGCGGGGCGACGGGACCCTGCGGCTGCCCCGGGTCCACGCGCGCGCCGGGAAGGAGGCGACCGAGGACGCCCTCTGGGGCGACAGGACGGCCTATCGGGTCGTCCTCTATGCCCTCCCCTGGGCGCCCGGGGCGAACGCGAGGTGGCTCGCCGGGTTCTCCTGCAGCCCCGACGCGGGGCTCGGCCGGTCGGGGGAGGGGTTCCTCAACGCCTTCGAGGTGCGCCAGGCCCTCTACCGTGCGGAGCTCGTCCTTCTCCCGACGACGCGCGCGCCGATCGACGAGAGCCCCTTCCCGCTCTTCGCGCGGTCCTTCCTCGCGGCGGGGGCGAAGCGCCTCCTCTTCCGGCTCTTCCCCGGCTCCGACGATCCGGCCTTCCTCGGGGACCTCTCCGCCGCCCTCGCGAGGACGCCCGACCGTCCGGTCGAGGCGCTTCGGGCGGCCCGCGAGGCGGCCCGAGCCCGCTCCGGGGATCCGCGCGCGTGGGCGGGATTCGTCCTCTACGGGGATCCGCGCTGATCGACTAGCGCCCCGCCTGCTCGAGAAGCGAGCGGACCTCCGCGCCGACGGCGGGCGAGTAGTCCGCGAGCGCGGGCAAGGCCCGCTCGAGGGCTGCGCGCGCTCTCTCCTTCTCCCCCGAGGCGAGGTGGAGGCGGGCGCGGGTGTGGAGGTAGCGCGGGTCCCCCGGCGCGAGCGCGAGGGCCTGGTCGGA
>CBRGOK010000695.1:0-2286 GCA_967798035.1 uncultured bacterium | reverse complement strand
TCTGGGCGTTTCTCGACGCGACCTACGCCGACCTCGTGATCTGTCCCAGCCGGCGGACGGCCGACCACCTCCTCTCGCTCTACTCGACCGCCGGCCCGAAGGTGCGCGTCGTCCCGCACGGGGTGGAGGACCGCTTCCGGCCCTCGCCGGGGGGGGATCGGGGGGAGGCCGCCCTCCGGAGGTGCGGGATCCCTCCGGGCCCCTACTTCCTGATGGTCGGCAAGACCCGCGCGAAGAAGAACCTCGTCCAGGCCGTCCGCGCGTTCCGGGTGTTCCTCGACCGGACGGCCGCGTCCCACCGCCTCGTCCTCGTCGGCCCCCGGGGAAGCGCGCTCGAGCCGGCCCTCCAGCGCGCCCGCGCCCTGGGTCTCGCCGACCGGGTCTTCGCGACCGGGTACGTCCCCGACGACGACCTCCCCTCCCTCTACGAGGGGAGCGAGGCCCTCCTCTTCCTGTCCCATTCCGAGGGCTTCGGCCTTCCCCCCCTCGAGGCGCTGGCCTGCGGCGCCCCCGTCGTCGCCTCGGACCGCGGGGCGATCCCGGAGGTCGTCGGCGACGCGGCCCTCCTCGTCTCCCCGGACGATCCGCTCGCGACCGCGGTGGTCCTGCAGCGGATCGTCGCGGAGGAGGGCTTCCGGCGGACGCTCGTCCGCCGCGGCTTCGAGCGCGCGGCGAGGTTCCGCTGGGAGGAGGCGGCCGCGCGCGTCCTGGCGCTGTACGCGGAGGGGGAAGGCGGACCGGCGTCTCCCTCCCCTCGATCCTCGGACGCGTTGACCGTCGAGGACCCCCCGCCTAGCGTGATCCCGTGAGGGACGAGTCTGTTGCCCCGATCGATCCGGATTGGGTCGCCGACTTCGAGGCATCGCTCCGTCGACCGCTCCCTCTTCGGTTCGACTACTCCTTCATCCGGACGCCCCTCCCCGTCATCCGGGAGGAGCCCTACAGGATGTTCGACACCATGGAGGACTACCGCCGCTGGTGCCGGGAGAGTCTCCCCTCCTACATGGGCTATGGGTGATCGATCGTTCTCGTTTCGTCAGGGGGAACAGCTCGCCGAGGCGTTCGCCCGGCGGGGCGTCGACTACCTCTTCATCGGGAAGGCGGGAGCCGTCTTCCACGGATTCCCCGACACGACGCAGGACGTGGACGTCTTCCCCGCGAAATCGAAGGAGAATGGCGCCCGACTCGTGGATGCCCTTCGGGACCTCGGCTTCCCCGTGGTCGACCCGATGGAGAAGGAGTTCCTGGCCGGGAAGGACTTCGTCCAGATCCGTTCGGGTCCGTTCGACATCGATCTCGTCTTCGCCCCGCACGGACTCGAGAGCTTCGAGGACGCGAAGAGGCGGATGGTCCAGATCGGGGGAAGGTTTCCGGTGGCCAGTTTGGAGGACATCATCCGGAGCAAGCGTGCCGCGAACCGCCCGCGGGACCGCGAGACTCTCCCCCGCCTCGAGGCCTTCGCGGAGTTCCTGAAGAGGGGTGGTCGTCCCTCGCCCTGAGCGACCGCGACGGCGACGCCGACGAACGGGGCCCGCCTGAGACCGCGCGTCGGCCTCGCCGCGACTCTCGTCGACGGCCCCGAGTCGGGCGCCGGTCGAAGGTGGCTGTCCCTCGCGGAGGCCCTCCCCGCGCTCGGGGTCGAGGTTGTGCTCTTCCTCCCGGAGCGCGCGCGGATCGAGCCGCGGGGCGTCGAGATCGTCCGACTCCCGATTCCCCTCTCCCCCACCGCCGCGCGCGTCACCGCGGAACGGATCCACCTCCCTCGCGCAGCAAAGGGGTCTGGGGTCGGGCTCCTCGACACCGACCACTACCCGATCCCCCCCCTCCCCCGCGGGATCCGGCTCGTCGCCACGGTCCACGACCTCCGCGCCCTCGCGGATCTCCCCGGGATCGCCCTCCACCGGCGCCTCCTCGCCCGACGGGTCTACCGGTCGAGCCTGGCGAGGGCGGACGCCATCGTCGCGGTGTCGGAGTTCACGGCGTCCGAGATCGCGGGGCGCCTGGGCATCCCCCGGGGACGGGTGTCGGTCGTCCCGAATGCCGCGGATCATCTGCGGGCGCCGGAGACCCGTCCGGCAGCGGGAGGCTTCCTCCTCCACGTCGGCCACCTCGAGCCGAGGAAGAACCTGCGCATCCTCCTCGAAGCGCTCGCCATCCTCGGGAACCGCGGGCTCCAGCCCCGGCTCGTGCTCGCCGGGAGGGAGGGAAGGAAGGGAGAGGCGCGCGCGCTTCGCGGACTCGCGAACCGCCTCGGGGTCGCGCGGCAAGTCGAGATGCGTGGACCCG
>CBRGOK010000694.1:0-2292 GCA_967798035.1 uncultured bacterium | reverse complement strand
GGCCATCGTCTTCGCCGAGACCGGTCTCCTCATCGGCTTTTTCTTACCGGGCGATTCGCTGCTCGTGACCGCCGGCATCGTTGCCGCCGCCGGCGAGCTCAACATCGCCGTCCTCAACGTGCTGCTGATGGTGGCGGCGATCGCCGGTGACAGCCTGGGCTATGCCTTCGGGCGCCGGACCGGGCCCCGCATCTTCGTCCGCGAGAAATCGCTCCTCTTTGCCAAGGACCATCTCTTGAGGACCAAGGCCTTCTACGACAAGCACGGCGGCAAGACGATCGTGCTCGCCCGCTTCGTCCCGATTGTGCGGACCTTCGCCCCGTTCGTCGCCGGGATCGGGCGGATGTCCTACCCGCGATTCGCCTTCTTCAACGTCGCGGGGGGGATCGCCTGGGTCACGATCTTCCTCTTCGCCGGGTACCTCTTCGGGCAGACGCCCGTCGTCCAGCGCAACTTCCAGGTCGTCATCCTCGGGATCATCGTCGTCTCCGTCCTCCCCGTCGTCGTCGAGATGGTCCGCGCCCGGCGCGCGGCGCGCGTCCCTCCTCCCCCCTCGGCGTGAGCGCGGCCCGCGCGAAGCCTGCCCCCCGCAGGCCGATCCTCGGGGTGATCGGGGCCTCGCGCCCGTCGGCGGAGGAGGCCGCCCTCGCCGAGGCGGTCGGCCGCGCCGTCGGCCGGGCGGGGGCGATCCTCCTGTGCGGCGGCCTCGGCGGAGTCATGGAGGCCGCCTGCCGCGGGGCGAAGGAGGCCGGCGGCCTGACGGTCGGGATCCTCCCGACGGAGGACGCCGCGGACGCGAACCCTTTCGTCGACGTGCCCGTGGCGACGGGGATCGGCGAGGCGCGCAACGCGATCGTCGCGCGCGCCCCCGACGCGCTGATCGCCGTCGGCGGAGGCTACGGGACGATCTCCGAGATCGCCCTCGCGCTGAAGGGAGGGAAGCGGGTCGTCGGGCTGCGGGCCCCAGAGATCGAGGGTGTGGTGCGCTCGGACACCCCCGAGGCGGCCGTGGCGTCCGCGCTTCGCGCCTTGGATGCGGGGTTCCGCCTACGGCTGAAGGAATAGGTCGAGTCGCTGCGTCATGCCGCCGGGGAGCGGGGAGGGCCCCGGATCGACGACGTACCACTGGAAGCGGACGACAGCGCCCAACAGGGCCGGATTGCCAGGGACGGGAACGGGGATCACCGAGCGCCCCGCCGATGACGTCGTCGCCGGGATCAGAATGTCCGGGTAGAGGAGCAGGGAGCAGCCGGGCAGGCCGATGGCCCCGAGAGGAACGAAGAGTTGCGAGAGCCCGGCCACCAGGAGCGCGCCCATCCCTGGGGGAGCGTTCGAGAGGCAGACGGCGAAGGAGGGATTCCCTCCCCCCTGAACGTGCGGCGTTCCCCCCCCCGTCCGGATGAGCGGCACGATCCCGGTTGCTCCGCTGCACCCCGATCCGGAGAGAACCGATCCCGTCGGGATCCCCACGTAGGAGTAGGTCCGGACGGCTCCGCCGAGGGTCCCGGTCGACCGGATCCCGGCGGCCAGATCGGGGAAACCGTCGCCGTTCATGTCGTCCAACCCCAGCACGGGGGAGCCGTGGCCGGAGTCCTGTCCGAAGGTCCCCGTCTGGGCCAGGATGGGCGCTCCCGTAGCCCCGGAAAAAACCCGCATCGAGCCAGGAGAGACGCAAGCCCCAGACCCCACGGCGAGGTCGGGGACGTCGTCCCCGTCCAGGTCCTGCACCGGCGCCACCGACTTGCCGAATCCTCCTTCCGAAAGATTCCCGACCAGACTCAAGAGGACGGAGCCACTCGCCCCCGAGTAGGCCTCCACGTGGCCCGGCCCCGCCGTCAGACAGCCCAGGCCTTGTGGGGCTCCCACGATCACGTCGGGGAGCCCGTCCGCATCGAGATCGCCGATCCCCGATACCGAGAGCCCGAAGTCCTCCCCCAGGCTCGTTCCACTGACCGTCAGCAGGGGCGCGCCCGAGGCCGAGGAGAAAACCGTCGCGTATCCCGGAGGGCACCCCAGTCCGCAGCTCGGCGCGCCCACGATCGCGTCGCTCAAGCCGTCCCCGTCGACGTCGCCTGCATTCGAGACGGACAGCCCGAACATCTCGCTCGGGGCCGCTCCCGAGGCGGTGAACAAGGTGAGCCCCGTCCCCCCGGACACGAATCGAGCGTAGCCCAGGACGCCCGTTGCCGGAGAACCTGTTGCTCCCGCGACGAAGTCGGGGATGCCGTCTGCGTCGAGATCCCCCATCCCGGCCAAGGAGAATCCCAAGTGGTCGAGGGATGAGGTGCCATC
>CBRGOK010000693.1:0-2295 GCA_967798035.1 uncultured bacterium | reverse complement strand
CGTCCTCGTCGCCGGACGCGCGACGAACAACGCCCGCCGGTGGCTCGACCTGCCGGGGGGGTTCAAGCTCCAGCCCTCCGAGTTCGCGAAGCTCGGCCTCCTCCTCGCCCTCGCGAAGTACGCCTGCGCCCGCCGACGTCTCGAGAACCTCGAGGGCCTCGTCGTGCCGGTCGCCCTCGCCCTCCTCCCGGCCGGGCTCGTCGCGGTCGAGCCGGACCTGGGGACGGCGATCGTCTTCGTTCCCCTCCTCCTCGGCACCCTCTACGCAGGCGGCGCGCGCCGCTCTCACCTTGCGCTCCTCCTCGCCCTCGGCCTCCTCGCCGTCCCCGTCGGCGGCCAGTTCGCCATGCGCGGCTACCAGCGCGAGCGCGTCGCCGCCTGGTGGGGGCAGGGGAGGCCTACCGCCGAGCAGAAGCGCGGAGCGGGCTACCACCTCTTCCATTCCAAGGTCGCCGTCGGCGGCGGGGGGCTCGCGGGCCAAGGGATCGGATCCGGCACGGAGAATGGCCTCGACCTCCTCCCCGAGCGCGCGAACGACTTCGTCTTCGCCGTCGTCGCGGAGGAGAGCGGCTTCCTCGGCGGGGCGGCGCTGATCGGGCTGTACGGCTCCCTCGTCCTCCTCCTCTTCGCCTCCGCGGCGGCCCTCCGCGAGCCCTTCGACCGCCTCCTCGTCACCGGCGTCGCCTGCCTCTTCGGCACCCACCTCTTCGTCAACGTCGGCGTCGCGATCGGCGCCGTTCCCACCACCGGCCTCACGCTCCCCTTCGTCTCTTACGGCGGTTCTTCCACCGTCGCCGCGGCCGGGGCCCTCGGCCTCGCCCTCAACGCCCTCGCGCGCCGCGAGCCGGAGTTCTCGGAGGACGCCTTCGCCTGAGCCGCCTCGCCGGTCGCTCGCGAGGCTCCGCGCAGCACACTCCTCAGGGCGCTGGTAGGCTCGCCCCGTGATGAATTGGGTTGGTCAGCTTCAACGAGGAGATGGACCGCGTGCGGACCCGCACGCCCTTGACGCTGTCGCCTTCGGTCGACATCCTTCCCCGCCTCGCCGGTCTCCGGCGATCGGTCGTAGGGCGCGCGAGTTTGGCCCCGTTGCACCAGGAGGTGCTGGACGATGTCCTCCAAAGATGGGCCTCTCGCGAATTCGCGGCTCGAACCTGTTCCGGTTTCGTCGAAGCGAAGCCGACCCGGTCCTTCCGAGGAGAGCCGGGGGCAGAACCTGTGCCTTTCGACCCTGCTCGCGGGCGGGGAGAGCGCTCAGCGACTCTTCGAGGAGGTTCTCCGACCCCTCGTCCAGAAGTGGATCTCCCCATGGCTCAAGGGCTGCCGCGAGACCGAGGAGGTCGAGGGAGACCTGTGGCTCGAACTCGCTCGCTCGTTCAAGGCGGGCGACGCGCCCTCGAATTCCGACGGCTTCGAGCGGAGGGTCAGGAAGACCCTGGATCGACTCCGCAAGAGGTGGGCGCGGAAGGGCCGTGCCGAGCGGAGGCGAACGGTGCTCCTGGCGGGAAGAGATCCCGAAGACCCCTCCCGGTGCGGCGACGAGCCTCTCGAATCCCCCAGCTATCCCGAGGCCGAGGGAACTCTCCGCCTCCTTCCTCGCCCAGAATGGAGGTTCGTCCTCCGCCGTCGGACCTGCGAACCGAAGTGGTCCTTCGAGCGAATCGCCCGTCGCTGCGGCGAGAAGTCCGGCACGGTCCGGACCTGGAACCTTCGCGCGAGACGATTCCTCCAGCGCATCTGGAAGCACGTCTCTCCGAATCCCTCGGACTATGCGGTCGTCCACCGCGGTCGGGGTTACGCCGTCGTCCTTCGGAACCCCGCGGAGGCTCCCGATACGACGCGCACCTGCGGACCCGCGTCACCGACCCTGCGTCGATCGGTGGCGATCAGGGAATCGAAATCGTCGTCGCGGTGAGGATGGTGCGGATCATGAAGGCGGGTGTCGTCTCGAAAACCGCGCCTGATGCGAATAAGGTCGTCCCGTGGAACACTGGATCGTTCGGGATCGGGATCGTGAACGTGGCCTGCCCGGAGGCGTCGAGGGTGCCTCCGACACCGGCCCCAAGAGTCGAAAGGAAGAGGGGATCGGGGCTGAGCGGGACCCAGTATGGGCCAAGGAGAAAGCCCGTGTTCCCCTGCGAGAAGGCGAGGACGAAGGAACGGTTCGGCCACTTCGGCACGTTGAGGGAGAGCGCGAGGGATCCTCCGACGGTCGGCGTGCCAACGACGGCCAGGTTCCGGGCGGCGTAGACCAGCACCTTGTCCGTGAGCGAACTTCCCGCGATGGGGGCCCACTGC
>CBRGOK010000692.1:0-2295 GCA_967798035.1 uncultured bacterium | reverse complement strand
CCCGGTCCCCGTCCCGGAGGAGGTGGGTGATCGTGCACTCCATGTGGACGTCGATCCCCTGGTGGACCCCCTTGTCCTGGAGCGTCCGGATCATCTCGAGGCCCGTGCGGTCCCCGACGTGGGCGAGCCTCCGGTAGGTGTGGCCGCCGAAGGGGCGCTGGAGGATCCGGCCGTCGCGCGTGCGGTCGAAGACCGCGCCCCACTGCTCGAGCTCCCGCACGCGGTCGGGCGCCTCCTGCGCGTGGAGCTGGGCCATCCTCCAGTGGTTCAGCATCCCCCCCCCTCGCATCGTGTCCCGGAAGTGGGTCTGCCAGGAGTCCTGATCGTCGACGTTGGCGAGGGCGGCGGCGATCCCTCCCTCGGCCATCACGGTGTGGGCCTTCCCGAGGAGGGACTTGCAGACGAGGGCGGTCCGCGCGCCCTTCGCCGAGACCTCGATCGCCGCGCGGAGCCCCGCCCCCCCCGCCCCGATCACGAGGACGTCGCTCGGGTGCGTCTCGAAGCGATCGCTCACAGGAGGCGCAGGTCCGTCCACACCCCCCTCGCGCAGAGGAGGACGTAGAGGTCGGCGAAGATCACGGAGAAGAGGCTCACCCAGGCCCAGAGCATGTGGTGCTCGTTCATCCGGCTGAGGCCGAGGAACAGCCTGCGTCGGGCCTCCCCGAACCGGACGCAGGAGAAGCAGTCGACTTTCCCGCCGGCGAGGTGGCGGAGGGAGTGGCAGGAGAGGGTGTACCCCGTGAGGAGGCCCATCGTCCCGGCGATCACGAGGGAGCCGACGCCCACCCCGAAGCCGTCCTCGAACCGGAACCCGAGCGCGACGTCGTACCACTGGAAGCCGAGGAGAAGGAGGACGGCGTAGAGGAGATAGCGGTGGAGGTTCTGGAGGATGAGCGGGAAGGCGGTCTCGCCGCGATAGCCGCGGTTCCCCTCGGAGACGCCGCAGGCGGGGGGGTGCGCGGTGAAGGAGCGGTAGTAGGCCTTCCGGTAGTAGTAGCAGGTGAGGCGGAACCCCGCGGGCGCCCACATGATGAGGAAGGCGGGGGAGCGGGGGAACCAGGAGGGGAGCCACGAGGGCCAGACGCCGGGCCCGAGCAGGTGCTCGAGGTTCGGCGAGTAGAGGGGCGAGAGGTACGGGCCGAACGAGAAGTCCCGGTTCCGGAAGGCGGCCCAGTTGGCGTAGACGACGAATCCCCCGAGCACGAACGCGGTGATCGCGGGCTCGATCCACCAGGCGTCCCGGCGCTGGGTGGCACCGAAGCCGCCCGCGGCGAGGGGGGTCGATCCGTTCACGGGCTCCCGGCGATGGCGATCCGCGCTCCCCGGCGGACGAGGGGGAGCGGGGAGAAAGGGGGGCGCGAGGATAGCGGCGGAGGCCCGCGGATCGAAGAGGCTCCGCTAGACCCGAGGAACCGGGGTCGCCGCGGGGTCGCGGAGCGCGGGACGCGGGGCGTGCGGGACCGGGGCCGCGTTCACCGCGTCGATCAGCTGCCGGAGCCTCCCGTACTGGCGGCGGTCGAAGGGGACGACCAGCCGGGGGAGGGCGGGGAACTCGGGCTCGCTCCCCTCCCCCGGGAGCGGCCCTCCCTGGGAGAGCGGCCCGGTCAGGGCGTCGGAGAATTCCTGGCCGAGTCGCGCGAGCGTCTCCTCGGGGAGGCGGGAGGAGACCCGCATCACGAGGGTCTTCTCGACGTTCCGGCAGGAGTGGTAGACGCCGTAGAACCGGACGACCTCCTCGACGGCCGACTCCACGCTCTCGTGGATCCGGAGGAAGGAGAGGTCGGCCGGGGCGATCAATCCGCGCGCGGACAGCCCCTCGAGGTGCCGCCTCCAGTCGGACCAGAACCGATCTCCCGGCGGCTGGAGGAGGACGAGGGGGACGGGGTTGGTCTTCCCGGTCTGGAGGAGGGTCAGGACCTCGAACCCCTCGTCGAGCGTCCCGAACCCGCCCGGAAAGAGGGCGATCGCGTCCGCCTCCTTCACGAACATGAGCTTGCGCGTGAAGAAGTACTTGAAGGTGACGAGCTTGCGGTCCGCGCGGATCTCCTCGTTCGGGACCTGCTCGAAGGGGAGGCGGATGTTGATCCCGAAGGAGCGCTCGCGGCCCGCGCCTCGCTGCGCCGCCCCCATCACCCCCTCCCCCGCCCCCGTGATGATCATGAAGCCCCGGCGGACGAGCTCGGCTGCGAACGCGTGCGCCATCCGCGTCGCGGGCTCGTTCGACGGCGTCCGGGCCGAGCCGAAGACCGTCACCTTCCGCACGCCGTCGTAGGGACGGAACACCTTGAAGGCGTA
>CBRGOK010000691.1:0-2296 GCA_967798035.1 uncultured bacterium | reverse complement strand
GGGCAGGGAGCGCCGACGGTCGGGGTGAGGGCGACGGTCTGGGACGTGAGCGTGATGTTGTCCACGTACCAGCCGAGGTAGGAGTTCCCGACCGAGTCGCCGGTGTTGAAGCGGAGCCGGAGCTGCCCGCCGCCGCCCGAGATGATCGTCGAGAACCCGGGGCCGCCGGCGTTCGCCGTGAAGCTGCCGGGGGAGAAGCAGTCCTGGTTGCCGATGACCTGGGTCATCGGGTCCCAGCTCGCGAACGGGGAGCTGCGCCCCTCGACGAAGCACTGGTCGAAGGAGCCCGACCCGCCTCCCTCCGTCACCTTCAGGTAGTCGAAGGCGACCGTGAGGCCGATCGTCCCGGCCGGCACCGTGAAGCTCGGGGAGACGAGGGTGCCGGAGTTCGCGGAGAAGGGGGTGTCGTACGTGAAGTTCCCGACATCCCCCTGGTTGTACGCCGCTGCGCTCCCGGCCAGCGGGGCGGGGATCGGCGTCGGGACCCCGTCGCAGTCGGTCTCCGCGTGCCACTGGACGTCGAGGGGACTCCCGAACTCGTCCTCCTCGGTCATGTTCCCGACGGTGACGCCGGGTGTCGTCCCGGACTCGAAGTTCTCCGAGTAGGAGAGGACCGTGGAGCCCGGAGCCTGGTCGATCCGGACGTTGTCGACATACCAGCCGAAGTAGTCGTTCCCCACGCCGTCGATCGTGTCGAAGCGGAAGCGGTGCTGGAAGCTCGTCCCCGCGAGGCCCGCGGGGAGGATCGCGGTGTGGGTCTGGATCGGGCCGACGCAGGGCCCGGTGTTCCCCGTGAGCTGGGCGACGGGGGACCAGGTCCCCGCGCCCGTCGGGCTCGTCTCGACGAAGCACTGGTCGAAGCTCCCGGACCCTCCTCCCTCGGTCTCCTTCGTGTAGTCGAAGATCATCACGAGGGTCGAGGTGGCGGAGGTCGAGAGGACGCCGGGGCTCTCGATCGCCCCCGTGTTCTGCGTGCCGGTGTTGTAGGTGAAGAAGAAGGTGTTCCCCTGGTTGTAGGCGGCCGCCGCGTTCCCCATGCAGGCGGAGATCGGCGTCGGCGTCGGCGGGGGAGGCACCCCCGGAGTCAGGATGAACCCCGTCGCGGGGAACGTCGAGTTGAGGTCCGCGAGGCAGGTGAGGTCGCTCGCGATCGTCCCGTCGAAGTTCTCCGACCCGACGGTCGCGTCCCACGGGTCCCCGCCGGCCGCGAAGCTCGCGTTGTCGTAGTGGAACTCGAGGACGTTCGTCGTCTCGTTGATGACCGCCTGGAATGTCGCGTTCTCGCCGCTCGAGTTCCCGGGGAAGTGCTCGAGGCCGTGCCACTCGATCACCGCCCGCCGGTTCGGGGCGGAGCCCTGGATGGAGAGGAGCGTGACCCCGTTCACATGGGTCAGGTCGTCCCACCAGGGGCCGATGACGCCGTTGGGGGGGTTGGGGTTGCCCGGCGCCTCGTTGACGAAGTCGGTCCCCCCTCCCCCGCCCGGGAAGGTGGCGAGGAAGCCGTTGCGGTTGATGTCGATCGCCCCGAAGGAGAAGGGGGCGCCGTAGTGCGTGAACGTGAACGGGAGGAGGATCCGGCCGCTGTACCCGTCGTCGCCGCCGACGAAGATGGCGACGGCGGCGGGATTGCCGAGGAGCGTCGTGAACGGGGCGGCGCTCGTCGTGACGACGTAGCCGCCCGTCACGCAGACGCTGCACGCCCCCTCCGCGTGCCAGAGCGTCGGGGCGGGGACGCCCGCGAACGGATCGGTCTCGGTGTACGCCCCGACGGTGTTCGGGGGACCGGGGGGACCTTCGAAGTTCTCGCTGAAGAGCGTCGTGACCTGGGCCGGCACCGCGCCCGCGAGGATCAGGAGGGTCGGGAGGATGCCGAGGAGTCTGCGCCGCGAAGCGATGCACATCATGCTGGGACCTCCACGGAAGAGGCGATCGCGGCCCGGAGGGAGGCGACCGCCCATCACCTTGTGAAAGAGAGACGGGTAGGACCCGTCTGCTGCGAGCGCGGCGGATGATACCGATCCACTTGGAGCTCGGGAAGCGCCACCAATGAAAGCGGGCGCGGTCCGAGGGGACCGCGCCCGAGGGATGGAGAGGGACGGACGGCGTCAGCCGGTGACGATCGCCGCGGCGTTCGAGGCGATGACCGTCCCCGGAGGGGTGAAGTTGAACCACTGCGCGTACACGGGGCCCGCGCAGGAGGGGGTCCCCGGCGGGATCGGGACCCCGAGGGAGGCCGCCCCGCCGCCGCCCACCAGCGCGGTCCCCCAGAGGATGTTCAGGTCGACGAGGATCTGGA
>CBRGOK010000690.1:0-2298 GCA_967798035.1 uncultured bacterium | reverse complement strand
CCGATTCCAGCGGCCGGCGCTGCGCGCCGCCGCTTAGCCGGAGCGTTGGACGGCGCGATGCCGTGGAACTGTATTACTTCACGGTCGACTCGAAGAGCCCCGCGTACTTCCGGATCCGATGCACGTCCGCGGGGAAGGCCGCAGCCCGCTTCTCGTACGCCGCCGCGATCGCGCGCCCGAGTTCCTCCCGCTTCCCCCGGTCCTCCCCGAGGCGCTCAAGCCAGGGGACGGCGTGGAACCAGTGGAACCGCGGCTCGCGAGCCAGCGCCCCCGCCGCCCACGCGAGAGCCTCGGGGAAGCCGGACTTGTCCCAGACGAGCATCGCCCTGCGGTTCGCGATGTGCTGCCACGCGCCGTGCACCATCGGGTCGGGACGGTCCTTCTCCGGGTAGGTCGCGAGCGCGCGGTCGACCTCCGCGATCGCGCCGTCGAGGTCCCCGCGGTCGCTCGCGAGTCTCGCGTAGAGCAGGTGCACCCGATACCCGAGCGCGGGGTGCTCCGCGGCCCGGGACGCCCACGCCCTCACCTTCCCCTCGGCCTCGCGGATCGCCTCCGGGGAGGGGGAGAAGATCTCCCGCCAGGTCTCCCACGCCGAGTCGAGGTCCCCCTTGTCGGCCCAGACGTTCCCTTCCTCCCAGCGCTTGCGGAAGCCCGCCGCCGCCTTCTCGAGGGCGGCGACGACGTCGCGGTGCGCCTCGACCTCCTCCTTCGCGAAGCGCCGCCGGCTCGGCACCGAGGTCTTCGTGAACACGAAGGCGTCGAGGACGCGGCTCCAGTCGGCCCGCATCGGCGTGTTGCCGAGCGGCCGGGCGACGAGGGGTTTCCGGAGGAGCGAGTCCTCGCCGGCCCCCCGCACCGGGACGATCGCGTTCTCGAGGCCCGCCTTCGCGCAGAGGTCCTCGAGCGAGCCCTCGGGCGCCGGCGCGACGGGCCAGCGATCGCCCCAGGGAAGGCCCACCTCGCCGGGTCCGGTCGTGAACGCGATCGTGAAGACCTCCTCGCCGAGGGCCTCCGAGAGGCGATCCCCCATCGAGCGCACCCCGCGATAGTCGATGTCGGGCCGGAGGGTGTCGATCGAGGGGTGGGCGCGGATCAGGTGCATGCTCGCCGCCCAGACGACGATCTTCCTGTCCGGGTAGCGGGAGCGAGCGAGGAAGAGCATGTTCCGCGCGCCCTGCTCGTCCCGCGGGTTGAACATGTCGGCGAGGGAGAGGTCCTTCCGCCCCGAGACGGCGAGGTGGCCGGCGAGCCCGCCGAGGCTCTCGAGGACCTGGCGCCAGAACGCGCGATCCCGCGACGAGAGCGCGGACGAGAGGCGCGGGCCGTCGAGAGCCGCCCGCAGGGCCTCGAGGGCCGCCTTCCCCGCGTGGAGGTCCTCCCCCTCCGGGGCCTTCCCTTCGAGGAGGGCCTTCACGAAGGACTCGATCCTCCCCCACTCGGCCTCCGTGACCGCCGGGGGATCGACCGCTCCGGCCAGCGCGCGGAGGTCCGCGAGGAGGGACTCGGCCGAGACCATTCCCGTGAGCTGGCAGTCGTAGCCGCAGAGTTCCAGGGGGCGCGGCGAGCGGGCGGCCTCACCGACGTATTCCGTGAGCGGCTCGAGCTGCCGGCTCTCCATCCAGATCCGGAAGATCCCCCGCTGCATCGACGGCCAGGCCTCCTTCCCGGCGAGGACCTCCTCCCACGCCTTCCGGCAGTCGTAGAGGCCGCTCTCGAAGCACAGCACGTCGAACCCCATCCTCTCGCGGAGGAAGGCGATGAGCCGCGTCTTCCCGAGGAAGGTCGAGCCGTCGCCGTGCGTCTGCTCCCCGAGGAGGACGATCCGCGCGCCGGCGATCCGCGCCTTCAGAGGCTCGAGGTCGGAGAAGTCCCGGTCCGCGGGGTCGAGCGAGCGCATCCGGATCGCGTGGGTCGAGAGCCACTCCGCGCGCGGGTCCTCCTGCGCCCGGGCGCCGGGGAGGAGCAGGGCGGCCGCGAGGATCCGTCCGAGCATTCCGTCCACGGTACAGGAACCACCCCTCGCGACCGTCCCCCCCCACCCACCTCGCGGAGGCCCGCGACGGCGCGGGCGACCTCCGCCGGGCGGGACCCACGTCGCGCGGGGTCCCCTCGATCCCTCGCGCCGTCTCTTCCGGAGGCCGCGGCGGCGGTCGAGCGCGCCCTTGCGCCCCTCGGCGATCAGGAGGTCGTCCCGAATCTCGTCCTCCTCGGAGATCTCCGCACCCGCGTGCCCGCCGTGAACCGCGCGGGTGAAATCGGCGGCTTCCTCAACCCGGACGATGGGTCCTGCCCCTGGGC
>CBRGOK010000689.1:0-2304 GCA_967798035.1 uncultured bacterium | reverse complement strand
GGGTCGACGGGGGTCGGCCCCTCCCCCGCCGCGAAGAAGCCCGTCCTCCTCGCGCGCTACCTCTACGGGCGCTGCCCGAGGGTCGAGGAGCCGCTCCCCTGCGCCCCCTTCCTCGCCATGGTCGAGCGTTACCTCGGCCTTCCGCGCGGGGTGAAGCCGAGCGAGGCGGGGGCCCGGCGGCTGCGGGCGATCCTCCCCGAGGAGAGCGCCGCGGCGATCCTCGCGGCCCTCCGCGGGGAGAAACGGGCGGGGGAACCGCTCCCCCGCGCCTGCGCCCGGTTCCTCGACCGCCTCGCGCGACAGGTCCGGCTCGTCGCCTGCGTCGACGACCTCGAGGTCGCCGACGCGGGGACGCTGCGAGCGGTCGGTCTCCTCCTCGAGGAGGAGACCGCGCCGATGCTTCTCCTCCTCGCTCGGCGTCCGCCCGGCGGAGGCCCCGACCGCCTCCAGATCTCCCCGGCGGCCCGCGGAAAGGCGACGACGATCTCGCTCGAGCCCCTCCCCGCGGAGGAGATCGGGAAGATCGTCGAGCGCCTCTTCCATCCCCGCGCCCCCCGCGAGGAGCTCGCGCGCGCCCTCTTCGAGCGCAGCCGCGGGCAGCCGGGCTTCCTCGCCGAGATCCTCCGCGGCCTCGTCGGGAGGGGGATGGTCGAGACCCGCGAGGGGCTCCTCCTCCCCACCGTCCCCCCGGCCGCGATCCCCTATCCCGCCTCGCTCGAGGAGATGGTCGCCGCGCAGCTCGCCGGGCTCTCCCCCGAGGAGCGGCTCTGGCTCGAGCGGGCCGCCGTCGCGGGGACGCGGTTCGACGCGCCCCTCCTCGCGCGCGCCTTCGACGCCGAGCCGCTCCCCGTCCTCCAGGTCTTCTCGCGCCTCGAGAACCCCCGCGGCCTCGTCCTCTCCGCCGCGGCCGGCTTCCGGTTCGCGCGCCCGGTCCTGCGCGAGGTCCTCTACGGATCGATGCCCGACGTCGAGCGGCGGGAGATCCACCGCCGGCTCGCCCTCGCGATCGAGCGCTCGAGGGGAAAGGGGAAGGTCGGGGAAGGGGAGGCCCTCGCCATCGCCCGGCACGCCTCCCGGGGCGGAGACGACCGCCGGGCGCTGCGCTATCTCCCCGACCTCGTCGAGTCCTCCCTCCGCCAGGCCCTCTTCGAGCGGGCGCGGAACCTCGCGCGCACGGCGATCGAGCACCTGAACCGCTTCCCCCGGACCGGCCTCTTCCTCGAGCAGCGGACCGACCTCCTCCTCGCGCTCGCCGCCGCGGAAGGAAGGCTCGGGAGCCGGGAGGAGGAGCGGAACGCGACGGAGAAGGCCGCCCGTATCGCGCAGTTCCTCGGCGACCGCCTCCGGCTCGCGCGCTCGCTCCTGGGACTCGGGCGCTATGCCCACGCGACGTCGAAGTACCTCGCGGCGCTCGGCTTCCTCGGCCAGGCGGTGCGGGTCTTCGGTTCCCTCGGGGAGCGGCGCGGCGAGGCGGAGGCCGAGCTGATGCGGTCGGCCGTGTTCTCCTACCTCGGCCAGCACGAGGAGGCGCTCGCCGCGGCGAAGCGCGCGGGGGCGCTCGCCGCCGACCGCGATCTTCGCGCGCGCGTCGCCCTCGCCCGGGGCCGGACCCACGCGAACCTCGAGCGTCCGATCGAGGAGCTGCGGGAGCTCGGCTCCGCCGAGGCGGAGTTCCGCCGCTCGCGCGAGGAGGTCTTCCGCGCGATGGCCCTCTTCGACCTCGCGCGCGTGAACACGGAGATCGGCGCCTACCCCCTCGCCCGGGAGCAGGCGGGCGAGGCGGTCGAGATGACCCGCCGGACGGGGGACCGACGGTTCCGCGCGTCGGCCGAGAGCCTCCTCGGGGAGATCCTCGTGCGGACGGGGCGCTTCGAGGAGGCCGCGTCGCGGCTCCAGTCGGCCCTCGACTCCTCGACGGAGACGGGGGACCGGTTCACGGAGGCCCACACCCGCATCCACCTCGCGGGGCTCCATCTCGAGGAGCGCTTCCCCCTAGCCGACCTCGAGCGCGCCCGCCGCGAGGCCGAGAGGTCGATCGCGGCGGCGCAGGACCTCGACCTCCCCTCGATCCTCGCCCTCGCCCGGGCCGTCCGCGCCCGGGTCTTCCGCCGCTCCGGGGACCTCCCGGAGGCCCTCGCCGCCTCCCGCGGCGCGCTCGCCGTCCTCCGCCACGCGCGCGTCCCGGCGCGGCGGAGGATCGTCGTCTGCTTCACGCACCACAAGGTGCTCCGCGCCATGGGCCAGGGGGAGGACGGGTTCCGCTACCTCGCCCGGGCGGTCCGCCTCGTCCGCGCGCGGGCGGAG
>CBRGOK010000688.1:0-2314 GCA_967798035.1 uncultured bacterium | reverse complement strand
CAGGCCCGTGTCCCCCTCGCCGAGGCTCACCGCCGGCCCACCCGGAAGGAGCGGCCCGTACCTCCACACCCCGGTTCCCGAGAACTCCGGCTTCCCCGCGAGGACCTCGGGCGCGAGGAGGACCTCGAGGGCCTCCCCGCAGCGCGGGCAGGCGAAGAGGAAGGGATCAGGCGGCGACCGCTCCCCGCAGGCGACGCACCGCAGGTCCACGGGCGCTCCTCAGACGACGCCGAGCCGGCGCATCTCCCGCCTCTCCCGGGGCGAGTAGCCGAGGGAACGGAGGGTCGCCTCGGTGTGCTCCCCCAGACGCGGCGCGCGCGCGGGGCGGCGGATCCGGGCGCGGGAGAAGCGGACCGGGAAGGCCATCTGGAGGAGCCCCCCCACCCGGCGCACCATCCCCCGGTGCCTCACGTGCGGATCGCGGAGCGCCTCCCCCATCGTCCTCACCGCGGCGACCGGCAGGTCGGGGAGACGCTCCCAGTCCGCCGCGCGCCGCCTCCGCAGGGCCCGGCCGATCCGCGCGCGGGCGCGCTCCTCCGCGCGAGCCCCCGCCGGAGCCCGGAGGAGGTCCGGCAGCCCGAGGCGCTCGCAGAGCGCCGTCCAGAACTTCGGTTCGAGGCAGCCGAGGCTCACGTGGCGGGCGTCCTTCGCGCGGTAGACCCCGTACCGGGCGAGGCCGCCGGTGAGCGGGAGCCTCCCGCGGCGGGGGACTTTGCCTCCCCCCATCCAGTAGCACGCCGGGAGGAAGGCGAGGGAGAGGAGGCCGTCGAGCATCGCGACGTCGAGGTACTGGCCCCGGCGCGTCCGCTCCCGCTCGAGGAGGGCCGACAGGATCCCCACGAGCGACATGAGCGCGCCCCCCGCCAGGTCGGCGGAGAGGAGCGCGGGGATCGTCGGCTCCCCCCCGGGCGGACCCGTCGCGTCGAGGAGGCCCGAGCGGGCGAGGTAGTTGACGTCGTGGCCGGGCTCGTCGCGCCGCGGCCCGCTCTGGCCGTACCCGCTGATCGAGCAGTAGACGATCCGCGGGTTGACGCGTGCCACGCGGCGGTACCCGATCCCGAGGCGGTCGACGACGCCGGGCCGAAACCCCTCGACGAGGACGTCGGCGCGGCGGGCGAGCCGCAGGAGGACCTCGCGGCCCCGGCGGAGGTCGAGGGTGACGCTCTCCTTGTTGCGGTTGAGGTTCTCGAAGGCCGGGGAGGCGCCGGGGAGGCTGCGCATCGGGTCGCCTCCCTCCGGCTGCTCGATCTTGATCACCCTCGCGCCGAGGTCGGCGAGCATCATCGTCGCGTACGGCCCCGGCACGAGCCGCGAGAGGTCGAGGACCGTCAGCCCGGAGAGGGGGAACGCGCGAGGCACGGCGGAGGGCGCCGGCGGGGGGCTCAGTACCGCAGCAGGAGCGACCCCCAGGTGAGCCCGCCGCCGAAGGCGACGAGGAGCGCGAGGTCCCCGCGCCGCAGGCGCCCCTCGCGGACCGCCTCGTCGAAGGCCGTCGGCACCGAGGCGGCCGAGGTGTTCCCGTACTTCTGGATGTTCACCAGGATGCGCTCCTTCGGAAGGCGCAGGCGCTCGGCGGCCGCCTCGATGATCCGCAGGTTCATCTGGTGCGGGACGAGCAGCGCCACGTCCCCCAGCCCCACGCCGGCTTGGGCCGCGGTCCGCTCGCAGAGCTCGACGAACTTGTTCACCGCGAACTTGTAGACGGCGCGGCCGTCCATCTGGATCGTGTAGGTGGCGGGGTCGACGTCCCCCTTCCCCGGCGGGATGCGGGCCCCCCCGCCCGGCGACTGCACGAGCTCGGCCTGGGTCCCGTCGGCGCCGATCGTGCCCGCGAGGAAGGCGCTCCCCGGCTTGTCGGAGGCCTGGAGGAGCACCGCCCCGGCGCCGTCGCCGAACAAGACGCACGTCGTCCGGTCCTTCCAGTTCGTCATCCGCGAGAGCGTCTCCGTCCCGATGCACAGGACGTTGTGGTGCCGCCCGCTCTCGATCATCCCCCACGCGCAGTGGAGCGCGTACAGGAAGCCCGTGCAGGCGGCGTTGACGTCGAGGGCCCCCGCGTTCGTGCACCCGAGGGTCCGCTGGATGAAGCAGGAGGTGCCGGGGAAGATCTGGTCCCCGAGGGTGTTCGCGCAGAGGATCAGGTCGACCTCCCCCGGATCGACGCGGGCCTCCTCGAGGGCCCGGCGGGCGGCCCGCACGCCGAGGTCGGAGGGACAGTCCCCCGGCGCGGCGATCCGGCGTTCGACGATCCCCGTCCGCTGGAGGATCCACTCCTCGCTCGTGTCGACCGTCCGGGAGAGCTCCGCGTTCGTGA
>CBRGOK010000687.1:0-2330 GCA_967798035.1 uncultured bacterium | reverse complement strand
GCTGGAGGCGAGGAGGAGGGGAGCGCCGAGGGCGAGCCAGCGGCCGGCGAAGGGGATCTCCCGGACGAGGACGAGGAGGGAGGCCTGCGACCCGACGTGGAAGGCGATCCCCATCGCCTTCGAGAAGGCGAGCGTCCCGATCCCGAGCTTGGCCGCGAACGCGAGGAAGGTGACCCAGAGGAAGCTCGTGTAGCCGTCGGCCCGTTCCCCCGGGTTGAAGACGAGGCCGTTCCCCTGCGCGAAGTTCTCCGCGTACCTGCAGTAGGTGTAGGCGTCCCCGGAGATGACCCTCCCGTAGAGGAGGGAGTGGAAGACCCCGAGGGCGATCACCGCGGCGGCCGCGAACCACCCGGAGCGCGGCGCTCCGGGAGTCGTCGGGCTGCCCTCCAGGGGGGACTCGGTCTCGGGCATCGCCCCCGGATATCGGCAGATCCCCTCTCGGAACCTGGGCTCTCCCCGCCCTCCGGAGGCGGGCGGTATACTCCGCCAGGGCGGAAAAGACCGGTTCCGAGAGCACCCCGTCGGATCCATGCGCCATCGGGCCTTCGCACTTCAGGCTCGGCGAACAGCCGTCGCCGCCTCGCTCCTCGCCTCCGCCGGTCTCGCGCAGAGTCCCGCGATCCTCCGCGCCGCCTCGCCCGGACCCGGCCTCTCCCTCGCCTCGGGCGCCCACGTCGAGGACCACATGGGGGTGGCGGTGTCCGGCGGCGGGGACTTCAACGGGGACGGATACCCCGACCTGCTGATCGGAGGGGGGGCCGCGCAGATCGCGAGCGGGATGCAGCCCGGCGCCGCGGCGATCGTCTACGGGGGTCCTTCGATGCCGCCGGTCACCTACCTCGGAGACACCTCCCCGGGGTCGGTGTACCTCGTCGGGCAGGCCGACGCGGACTTCGCGGGCTGGGCCCTCTCCTTCGCGGGAGACGTGAACGCCGACGGCTATGACGACGTCGTCGTCGGGGCCTACGCCGCGGACGCGGGCGGATCCCTCGACACGGGGGCCGCGTACGTGGTCTTCGGAGGGCCCGTCGCGACCGGCACCTATCCGCTCCTCAACCCGCCGATGGGGGGGATGGTGCTCCTCGGCGCGGAGACGAACGAGCGCGTCGGATTCGCGGTCGCCGGCGCTGGGGACGTGAACGGGGACGGCTTCGACGACGTCCTCGTCGGGGCTCCCCTGGCCGACACCTCCGGCCTGCTGGACGGGGGGAAGGTCTTCCTCCTCTACGGCTCGCCGACCCCGCCTCCCTTCCTCACCGAGGCGACGCTCGGCGCGAACGGGGTCGTGATGATCCCCGAGGCGGCGTTCGGGTCCGCGGGCTTCGCGGTCGCGGGCGCGGGGGACGTCACCGGGGACGGCTACGACGACATGCTCGTCGGCGCCCCGACGTTCTTCACCGGAGGGGTCTTCGCCGGACGGGCCTACCTCCTGGCGGGAGGGCCGAGCCTCCCTCCGACCGTCCTCCTCGGCTCGGCGCTCGCGCTCATCTTCGGACCCCCCGAGAACGGTCTCTGCGGGCACGCCCTGGCCGGGGTTGGCGACCTCGATGCGGACGGGTACGACGACATCCTCGTGGGCGCTCCCTACTACGACCCGCTCGCGCGGGCCGACGCCGGCTCGGCCTACCTCTTCCTCGGCGGGCCCTCCCTGTCGGGCTCGATCCTCCTGCCGGGGGGCGGCGCGACCACCTTCGTCGGGGCGAACGACCTCGATCGGGCGGGCCAGGCGCTCTCCGGGGCGGGGGACGTCGACGGGGACGGGGTCCTCGACTTGCTCATCGGGGCTCCCTACTGGGATGACCCTGCCGGCGCGAGCGAGGGGAGGACCTACCTGATCCTCGGCGAGGTCCCGATGCCGGCCTACGTCGACCTCGCGTTCCCGGGACGCTCGACCGTCGTCCTCCAGGGGACCGAGCCCGCGGGGATCCTCGGCTTCGCGCTCTCCGGATG
Organism: uncultured bacterium; assembly: GCA_967798035.1. Classification (GTDB taxonomy): domain Bacteria; phylum Planctomycetota; class UBA1135; order UBA1135; family JAKEFM01; genus JAKEFM01. The sequence goes on along the minus strand of CBRGOK010000687.1, from coordinate 380 downwards.
CGGGGACGTCGACGGGGACGGATACGACGACGTCGTCGCCTGCGCGCCCTACGCGGATCCCCTCGGGCTCTTCAACGGCGGGACGAGCGCCCTCTTCTACGGGGGGAGGACCCCCGACGTCGTCGCGGCGGGCTGCGCGGGCTCGGCGGGCGCGGCGCCCCTGGCCTGGTTCTCGGGGGACTTCCCCCGCGTCGGCGCGTCCACCTTCGCCCTGACCCTCGGGGGAGCCACGCCGGGGAGCGTCGCCGCCCTCGCGGTCGGCGTGCCGCTCCCCTCGACCTGGCCCGGCATCCCCCTCGCCCAGTACGGGCTCCCCGGCTGCATGTTCCGGGTCCTTCCGTCGCTCCTCCTCAACACGGTCGTCGATCCGGGCGGCGCGG
>CBRGOK010000686.1:0-2332 GCA_967798035.1 uncultured bacterium | reverse complement strand
CAGGGGACGACCTTGCCGAGCTCGAGCGCGGCGAGCTCGGGGAGGACGGGGTTGATGTAGAAGCCCGAGCCCCACTCGAACCCCGCCGCCGTCGTCACGCGGGGGATCACCTCGAGGTGCCAGTGGTAGGACTCGAGCGCCCCCCCCGCCCACGGCCCCGAGTGGAGCATCGTGTTGTAGGGAGGGTTCCCGAGCGCCTTCTCGAGCCGGCGCAGGCACGAGCCGAGGATCGCGCAGTACGCCGCGAGGTCCTCGTTCTCGAGCTCCTCGAAGTGGCTCGCGTGCCGGCGCGGGAGGATCCAGGTCTCGTACGGGAAGCGCGCGGCGTAGGGGACGAAGGCGACGAAGCGCTCGCCGACCTCGACGAGGCGCTCCTTGTCCGAGATCTCCTGCTGGACCATGTCGCAGAAGAGGCAGCGGCCGCGGTAGTCGAAGAAGCGCTTCGCCCCGTCCATCTCGTGCTGGACGAGGACCGGGACGACGGGCGTCGCGATCAGCTGGGAGTGGTTGTGCGGGAGCGAGGCCCCGGCCGTGCGCCCGACGTTCTTGAAGAGGAGGCCGTAAGCGAGGCGGCGGTCCTTGCGCAGGTCGCGCATCCGCTCCCGGTGCGCCGCCCCGGCGTCGAGCAGGAGGCTCGAGCTGAGCCCCGCGGGGGTCGTCAGGTGGCGGGGCCCCTCAATGAACACCTCGTGCGCCCCGACCCCGTTCATCCGGTCGTAGATCCCCTCTCCGCGCTTCTCGAGCTCCCCCTCGATGCGGAGCGCCGGGTACTTGTTCGGGACCACGCGGACGCGCCACCTCGGTCCGTTCGCCTCCGACCCCCACTCCCGGACGGAATAGATCTCGGGGGGGGTCTTCCCCTCATTCCCCTCGCAGAAGGGGCAGTCCTCCACCCGCTGCGACTCGGGGGCCTTCCCCTCCCCCATCGCCTGCGGCCGGGAGGCCCGGTCCGTCGAGAAGATGACCCACCGGCCGGTGATCGGGTCCTTCCGAAGTTCGGGCAAGGGGGCAGGCTCCGTCTGGGGGCGGGCGGGAAACGAGGGGGCGGAAGGCTACTGTCGGCAGGAGCCCCCGGCCATGTTCAGTTCCGCACGGCCCCCCCCCTTGAGATCGCCTCCTCCGGCGATGATTCTCTCCGGAGTCGGACCCCCGCGCCCGTAGCTCAAATGGACAGAGCAGTGGGTTTCTAACCCACTGGTTGCAGGTTCGAGTCCTGCCGGGCGCGCCACCCTTTCTCGGATCCTGTCGCGGCTGCCGCCGCGAAGGGTGCGGAGCCCGTAGCCGACTTCGAGCCGGAGCGCCCTTGCCCGGCTAGGGAGAGCCCGCGGGAGCCTGGACTTCTTCCGTGAGGAGCCCGCGCCGGTCACGGATGGAAGGGTCGAAGCGAGCGAGGAGTCCCAAAGCCGCGAGGAGCACGATGGCTCCCGCGAGGCCGTCCGTGCCGAACGGGGAATCGACATTCGACTGGATCAGGCCCGAGATCCAGACGGACGCGTTCATGCACCCGTGCAGCACGGCCGCCGGGAGGACCGACCGCGACCGGATCCGGATCCAGCTGAACAGGGTAGACAGGAGCCCCGTGAAGACGACCTGGACCATGAGCGTGCTCAGGAAGGCGTCCGTCAGGCCTCCGTGAGCCGCAAGTAGCCACGGCGCGTTCCACACTCCCCACACGAGCCCGACCAGAAGCGAGGCCCTCCAGAATCCGAGCGGGAGGAGTTCTCTCAAGAGAAAGCCCCTCCAGCCGACCTCCTCGCCGAGGTCCCGGAGGGCGCCGCTCGTCGGCCCGCTCAGGAGGGAACTCGCCATCTCCCTCCCGATCGCCACCTGTCGCTTGCGGATGACGGGAAAAGCCGTCAAGCCCGCCTGGGGATCCGGCTTCGAGGGGAGGAGAAGGTCCATCTCCCTTCCTCCGGCGACCCGCAGGATCCCCTCGCGTTGCCAGCCAGCAATGATTTCGGCGCTCCCCGGCTTGTCCGGCAGGACCATCCACTCTCCCTTCTCCTCAATGTCGCTGAACCGGGCTCCCGGGAAGAGGAGACCGACGCAGAGGGTGCCGTAGGAGAGGAAGAAGGGGACCAGCCAGGCGACGAGGAACCACCGCGTCGGCCCGAAGACGATGCCGAGAGACCTCAGGGAGGGCCCGGAGCCGAGGAACCGTTGAACCAGGACGGCCGCGAAGGCCGGGGCGTACGAGAGGAGCAAGAAGAGGCTCGCTCCCCAGAGGAGATTCCGAGTCGGCTCCGCGCTCGCGATGAGCCACGGGATTCCGAGGGCGAGAGCGAGGAAGATCCAGATCCGGATCCACCGATGCGCCTTCACGCCTGACATC
>CBRGOK010000685.1:0-2338 GCA_967798035.1 uncultured bacterium | reverse complement strand
CCCGGAGGTCCTCGCCCCCTTCGACCACGTCTCTCGGACGGCCGACGGCCTCCTCGTGGCCGTCGCGACGGACGACGACCTCGCGCGCCTCGAGGCGGCGGGGATCTCCTACGAGGTGGTCGTCCCGGACCTGAAGAAGCGGTACCGCGACCGGCTCGCCTCGACCCTCGGCATCGGCGCGACCCCTCCCTTCGGCTTCGGGAGCATGGGGGGCGACTACACCCTCGCCGAGGTCGAGGCCAAGCTCGACCTCCTCGCGGCCCAGTGGCCAAACCTGGTCACGCCCAAGTTCTCGATCGGCTCCTCCCTCGAGGGGCGCCCCCTCTGGGTGATCAAGGTCTCCGACAACCCGGGGATCGACGAGGGGGAGCCCGAGGTCTGGTTCGACTCCCTCCACCACGCCCGCGAGCCCGAGGGGATGATGGCCCTCTTCCACTTCCTCGCGTGGCTGCTCCAGAACCACGGCGTCGATCCCCTCGCCACGCACCTGGTGGACGAGCGGGAGATCTACTTCCTGCCGGTCGTCAACCCCGACGGCTACGTCTGGAACGAGACGACCGACCCCGCCGGCGGCGGCATGTGGCGGAAGAACCGGCGGCCGAACGGGGACGGCACCTTCGGGGTCGACCTCAACCGGAACTACGGGTTCCAGTGGGGGATCGACAACACCGGCTCCTCGCCGAACACGAACGCGGAGACCTACCGCGGGACGGCCCCCTTCTCCGAGCCGGAGACGGCGGCCCTCTCCGCCTTCTTCTCCTCCCGCCCTATCGTCAGCGCCCAGAGCGTCCACACCTACTCCGACCTCTGGCTTCACCCCTGGGGCTACACGGCCTCTCCTCCCCCCGACCTCGCGCTCTACCAGACGCAGAGCGTCTACATGACGGCCGTGAACGGCTACGACTACGGAACCGTCCCCTCCCTCCTCTACCTCGCGAACGGGAGCGCGCTCGACTGGTCCTACGGCGCCCGGGGCGCGGTCAGCTACTCCGTCGAGATCGGCTCCGCCGCCGAGGGAGGGTTCTGGCCCTCCTCGAATCTCATCGTCCCCCTCGCGGAGGAGAACCGGCTCGCCTTCGCCCTCAACGCCTGGGTAGCCGCCGGCTGCGCGAAGACCGTCCAGACGCAGGTCTCCGAGGTCTCGGGCGACGGCGACGGCGCGATCGAGCCGGGGGAGACCGGTGGGATCGTCGTCACCGTCCAGAACATCGGCTTCGCGACGACGGCGACGCCGGTCGCCCTCGCGCTCGCCGCCGGGAGCGCGGACGCGACCGTGCTCGACGGGGCGGCCTCCCTCGGCCCGCTCGCCTCCCTCGGGACCGGGTCGAACGCGGCCGATCCGCTCACCTTCTCGGTCTCTCCCTCCGCCGCGATCGGGACGAGCCTCCCCTTCACGCTGACCCTGACCTACGAGGGGCTCTCGGATCCGACCCCGGTCTCCGTCCCCGTCGGGGCCCTGCGGAGCTACGCGCGCGATCCGCTCGAGGCCGACCTCGGCTGGACCGTCGGGGCGCCGAGCGACAACGCGCAGACGGGCGCGTGGGTCCGGGTCGATCCGAACGGGACCTCCAGCGCGGCCGGCGGAGGGGGGCAGCCCCTCCAGCCCGAGGACGACCACACCCCCGCCCCGGGCGTCCTGTGCTTCGTCACGGGCAACGGCTCTCCCGGCGCCGCCGCCGGCACGAACGACGTCGACGGCGGCCCGACGACCCTCCTCACCCCGGTCTTCGACCTCACCGGCGCAATCGAGCCCAAGATCGCCTACTTCCGGTGGTTCACTGACGCGACGACGGTGGACGACTCCTTCGTCGTCTCGATCTCGGGCGACGGCGGCGCCTCCTGGACGACCCTCGAGACCGTCTCGGGAAGCGGCCTCAACGCGTGGAACGAGGTCTCCTTCCGCGTCGCCGATTTCGTCGCGCCGACGGGCCAGATGCGACTGCGCTTCGTCGCCTCCGACAGCCCGAACAACTCGCTCTACGAGGCCGCGATCGACGACCTACGGGTCGAGTCGTTCAACCCGGGGCCGACGCTCTCGACGTTCGGGACCCCCTCGCCCGGCAAGGCGGTCTCCCTCGGGATCGGCGGCTCGCCCGGGCAGGCCTACACCCTCTTCTTCGGGCTCCCCGGGCCGCCGTTCGCGATCCCCGGCATCGTCGGGAACGTCGGCCTCCTCCCGGCGCCCCTGATCCTCGTCTCCTCCGCGGCGCTCCCGGCGGGATCCTTCGCGAGCGTCGTCCTCGGCGTCCCGAACGACCCCTCGCTCCTCGGCGGGACCGTCGGTTTCCAGGCGCTCCTCGCCGGCGGTGCTCCTCCCCCGACGCTCACGAACACGGTC
>CBRGOK010000684.1:0-2343 GCA_967798035.1 uncultured bacterium | reverse complement strand
GTGAAGACGGTGACCGAGGGAGGGCCGGCCGCGCTCTCCTGGAAGATATAGGAGTCGGTCCCGCCGAGGGCGCGGTTCGAGGTGAAGCGGGCGGGGAAGCCTTCCTCCCCGCGGTGGTCGAGGGCGGCGGCGAGGATTGAGCGGACGAGGCTCCCGTTTCGAGGGACGTCGTCGGGCTCGACAAACAGGGCGTCGTCGCCGCTGCCGAAGCCGGCCTGGTCGAAATTGAGGACCGCGGCGAGGGTCCCGGGACGCCCCGGCGCGCGCTCCCTCTCGACGAAGGCGCGCGTCGAGTGGATCTCCGTCCCCCAGACCGCGAAGCGCAGGTCGCAGGGGGGGGCGTCGACCCGGCCGCTCCGGACCGCGGCGGAGACGGCGCGGGCGATCTCTAGGACGACGGCGACCCCCGAGGCGTTGTCGTCGGCCCCGGGCCCTCCCGAGTCGGCGTCGCCGTGGGCGCAGAAGAGGATCGACCGCGTGCGGTCGCGGCCCGGGATCGTCGCGACGACCGTCTTCGGAGAGGACTCGGAGATCCTCGCCTCGAGGGAGAACCGGACCTCGACCGGCGGACCGCCCTGGAGCGCCTCGCGAAGGCGCGCCGCCTCCCGGGCCGAGATCGCGAAGACCGGGACGTCGCCGGCGCGTCCCGCGAGGGGGTGGAGGACGGAGTAGTCGGTGCCGGGGACGGCGTCTCCGTCGACGAGCGCGGCGAGGGTCCCCGAGGGGAGGGGGCCGCCCGGCCGCCGTCGCAGGAGGAGGACCCCTCCTCCCGGCGAGGCGCCCTCGCGCCGGAGGGGGCCGCACCCGTAGCCCGCCTTCGTGTCGCCGTAGGGGACGGCGCCGGCGACCGGCCGCCAGGAGTCCCCCTCGCGCGCCTCGACCGACCACTTCGTCTCCTCGTGCGCGCGGAGGGGGGGGTCCTCGACGACCTCGACGGCGAGCCCCTCGGCGCGGAAGCGCTCCGCGACCCAGGCGGAGGCGCGCTCCCCGGAGGAGGTCCCTCCCATCCGCGGCCCGAACCCGACCAGGGTCCGGACGCTCGCGAGCATGTTCGGCTCGCGGATCTCGCGGGCGAGGACCCGCTCCATCTCGAGGGCGGGCGCGGCGGGTCGCGAGCCGGGCGCCGACGCCGGGGCCCCCTGGGAGGCGAGCGCGCCGAGGAGGGGAGGGAGGAGGGGAGGAAGGAGGGAGGGAGCGAGCATCGCGCGCGATTCTAGGCTGCCCACTCAAGCGGTCCGAAAGGTCCCCGCCCCCTCCGGCCGATAACGCACGACGGCCATGGCATCCCCGAAGCACCGACCCGAAGAGTCGCAGGAACCCGAAGAGCGGGGCGGAGAGGCGCTCAATCCGGCGGGCGGCCAGCCCGAGCCCGCCGGAGCTTCGCCCTCGCAAGGCGGAGGTCCCGAGGACCTCGTCCCCCCTCCGGGCCCAGGCGGCGAGGAGGCCGCGCCGGAGTTCTTCGTGATGGAGCCGGAGCCTCCGGAGAAGGAGGAGGCCGAGGAGTTCGTCCTCGCTCCCGAGGGGGATGTCCTTCCGCAGACCGTGGGCGTCGGCGCCAAGGGAGAGTTGGGGGAGAAGGGGGAGGAGGACCCCGAGTGGCTGCTGCGCGGCGGTGACGAGGTGATGGAGGCGAACGAGGGGGATCCCAAGATGGCCCCCCTCAAGCCCGACGAAGTCGGCGAGATGGACCTGGAGGCGGTCCCCGCCGGCGCCGGCGCCTCCGCCGAGCCGCCCGGGCGGATTCGCCGCATCTTCAAGTTCGGGTCGATCGCGGCGGCGGCCCTCCTCCTCCTCACCCTCGGCATCGTCTCCCTGCGGGGGGGATTCGGGTCGAAGGAGCCGGTCAAGGTCGCCCGCGCGGAGAAGGCCCCGTCGCCCCCGCCGGAGCCCGTCCGGCCTCCCGTCCCCGAGCCCCCGGCTCCGCGTCCGCCGACGCCCGAGCCGCCTCCCGCGCCGCCGCCCGACGAGCCGAAGCGGACGGAGCCCGAGCCGGCCACGGATCTCGCTCCGGCTCCCCCGACGGTCCCGACCGGCCCGCAGGGCCCGATCTCGATCCGGACCCCGGGTGGGGAATTCGTGCTCCTCAAGGCGGGCGAGGTGCTCCTCACGCTCCGCAACGGCAACTTCTTCACGGGCCGGATCTACCGGATCAACGCCGAGGAGCTGACGCTGCGCGTGCCGGGAGGCGAGATCGTCTTCGGGATGAAGAGCCTCGCGAAGATCGTCCCGCTCGCGGGGGCGGACAAGGAGAAGGACGAGCTCGCCCACCTCCCGTCGGGCTACGTCGAGCTCCACAACGGCAACCGCATCTGGGGGAAGATCCTGGAGGAGACCCCCGAGCAC
>CBRGOK010000683.1:0-2349 GCA_967798035.1 uncultured bacterium | reverse complement strand
CTCGAGGACCCCGAGGAGGGCGGCCCGCAGCTCCCCGAGCGAGCGGAACCGGACCGTGTCGACGGAAGCCAGGCGCTCGCCCAGCGCCTCGTCCTGGAGCATCTCCGTCGCCCAGTACGCGAAGTCGTTCGGCGGCTCCGGCACGAGGTACTGGTGCTCCTGGAGGAACCGGTGGGTGTGCTGGTAGACGCACGAGTCCGGGGCCTCCTTCAGGCGACCGGCGAGCTCGCGAACGGTCCGGGCCCGGATCCCCGTGACGAGGGTGAGGCTCGTCCGGACGAAGAAGCGGAACGGCTCCCGCGCCCGCGGGATCATCGAGCGGGGCTCCCCGCCTCCCGGACGAGGCCCTCGACGCGTTCGCTCAGCTCCCGGAAGAGGGCCTCGTAGATCTCGATCGGCCCGTCGTTGGGGTCCTCGACGGGCCACTCGACGTAGCGACCGCTCGGCAGGCCGGCGCCCGCGCCGTCGCATCCCATGCAGACGACGACGTCCCAGCGGCGGGACGGGAGGCCGTGCACGCCCTTGGGGCGAGGGCTCGCCATCGCCAGGCCGTGGCGGCGGAGGATCTCCACGGCCTTGCGGTCCACGTCCGCCGACGGCCTCGAGCCCGCGCTCGCCACGTCCCATGCCGGCGCGAGGCTCCGGCAGATCGCCTCGGCGACTTGGCTCCGGCAGGCGTTGTGCCGGCACAGGAAAAGGGCGGAGGGCATCTCACTCGCTCCCCGCGGGGGAGGGCTCGCGCAGCCGCAGGCGGGAGAGCTCCTCGATCAGGTTCCCGGCCCAACGGTAGACGTTGTTCTCCCGCAGCGTCTCCCGCATCCCTTTCATGCGTGCCCGCCGCTCCTCGGGCTCCATCTCGAGGGCGTACCGGATCGCCTCGGCCCCCTGCTCGGCGTTGTAGGGATTGACGATCAGGGCGTCCCGCAGCTCGCGGGAGGCCCCGGCGAACTGGCTGAGGACGAGGACCCCCTCCCCGTCCTCCCTCGAGGCGACGAACTCCTTGGCGACGAGGTTCATCCCGTCGTGGAGGGAGGTGATCATGCAGAGGTCCGCGGCGAGGTAGTAGGGGAGGATCTCCTCGTGGCTGTGGTGCTTCTCGAGGTAGACGATCGGGCGCCAGTCCTTCCTCTTGAAGCGCCAGTTGATGCGCTGCGCCTCGGCCTCCACCTCGGCGAGGAAGTCGTGGTAGCGCTTGATGTAGGTCCGGCTCGGCGCGCCGAGCTGGACGAAGACGAACTCCCCCTGGTAGCGGGGGTGCTTCTCGAGGAAGCGCTCGATCGCCCGGAAGCGCTCGAGGACGCCCTTCGTGTAGTCGAGCCGGTCCACCCCCACGCCGAGGAACCTCGCGCGGACCCCGAGCTCCTTCAGGAGCGTGTCGCGGTCCTTCGCGCGAGGAGGCGTCGGGTAGGGATCCCGCGCGACGGAGGGGAACGCCACGCTGATCGGGAAGGGCTTGACCAGGGTGAGGTGGCCCTCCTTCGAGACCCCGAAGCGCTCCCAGTCCACGCGCGCCTCGAGCGCGGCGTCGACCGTGTCGAGGAAGTTGTTGCAGTGGGACTGGGTCTGGAACCCGACGAGGTCGGCCCCGAGCATCCCCTGCAGCAGCTCGCGCTGCCACGGGCAGATCCCGAAGGCCTCCGGGTTGGGCCAGGGGATGTGCCAGAAGAGGGCGGCCCGGATCTCGGGACGGCGCTCCTTCAGGAGGCGCGGGAGGAGGGCGAAGTGGTAGTCCTGGATGAGGACGAAGGGATCCTCGAGCCCCTCCACCTCCTCGAGGACCGCCGTGGCGAACTTCTCGCTCACCCGCTGGTATTGGGCCCAATCGTCGGCCCGGAAGACGGGGCGCGTGTGGGCGAGGTGGCAGAGCGGCCAGAGCCCCTCGTTGGAGAATCCGTAGTAGTAGCCCTGCTCCTCCTCCTTGGAGAGGGGGACCCGCCGGAGGGTGTAGCGGGGGTCGCCGGGGGGGACCTGGAGCCGCCCCTTCTCGTCGGTCGTCTCGAAGTCGGCGTCCCCGGCCCCGTGCGCGATCCACGTCCCCCCGCAGGCCCGCAGCACGGGCTCCAGCGCGGTCACGAGCCCGCCCGCCGGGACGATGACCTCCACGTCCCGGCCGCGCCGCAGGTGCATGTAGGGCTCCCGGTTGGAGACGACGAAGAGCGGCTTGTCCCCGAGGCGGGCGCGGACATGTTCCTTGAGCCACTCCGGCGTCCCGGCCGGCTCCTCCTTCCGCGGGCGTCCCGCCTCCCTCTCGGCGGCGGCCTTGGCCGCCGAGAGATGGCGCGCGAAGGGCTTCACCTCCCGGGCGGTGGGCGCGAAGAGGTCCCCCGTGGGCACCTCGGGCGGGCGCAC
>CBRGOK010000682.1:0-2353 GCA_967798035.1 uncultured bacterium | reverse complement strand
AAGGAGACCTTGAGCTCGTGCGCCCAGATACGCTCAGACTCTCCAGCGAGTTGAGCATCGAAGAACCCCGCGCCCGGTCTCAACGCATCCCAGAGAGACGGCGGCGGATTCTTCAGAATTCGCTCGAGTTCGCGGATCCGAGCGCCAAGGCGTTTCCCCAGTTTCGAGTAGTCCGGCTTGACGTTGAGCCGGAGCCCTGAATCCGAGGGAGACACATCGAGCGCGGTGACCAGCTTTACGTTCAGTTCGTCTCGGACGATCTCCTCGAACTCGGGTAGCCAGTCTGCCGGACCCCATCCGTAGATCTTCAGCTCTCGGAGGGGGACACGTACTCTTCGCTTCGCCCTCTCTCTCACGACGTGACCCAGACGGCAGACGCGCATCACCGTCTCCATCGCCATCTCAAGGCGGAAACTCCTCCCCCCCTTCTCGATCCGCGGGAAGTCTGCCAGATGAACCGAGACCTCATCCCCGCGCAGCCGCCGGAACAGGTCGTCCGCAAGGAAAGGAGCGATCGGCGCTAGGAGCCTCGCGATGACCTCCAGGCTCGCATACAGGTTCTCGAATGAAGGTCGAGCCTGGGCGCCCCCTGTCCAGAAGACGTCGCGGCTCCGGCGGATGTACCAGTTGGAGAGTTCATCAACGACGAAGGCTTGTAGAGCTCGGGTCGCACCAGTCACGTCGTAGTCGGTCAGGGCGGTCTCAACCGCGTGAACGGCCGCGCGGACTCGGGACGCGAGCCAGAAGTCCAGGACTCTGAAACGAAGTGGACCTGGGTTCCCGATCCCGTAGGTGAACTTATTGAGATAGCCCTCAAGCTCCGGCACGTCCGCGCTGAGAAGAGCGGGGCACAGTTGCGGTGAGTACCCCTCGAAGTTCGCGTAGCGCGCGAAGAAGTTGTACGAGTCGGCGACCTTCCGGAGGAAGCCGTGCCGGACGTCCGAGACGCCGGCCGGATCGAACTTCCTCGGCAGCCAGGGGGCGGAAGTGGCGAGGAGATACCACCGCAGGCCGTCGGCCCCGTCCCTCTTCAGCGCCTCCCACGGGTCGACCGTGTTCCCCAGCCGCTTCGACATCTTCTTCCCCTCGCGGTCGAGGACGAGCCCGTTCACGAGGCAGGTCCTGTAGGCGCCCCCCTCGGGGAGCACGAGCGCGGAGTCCTCCTCCCCGCGCGCGCGGTCGACCCCCGTCAGGAAGGTCCCGATCGCGTGGAGCGTGTAGAACCACCCGCGCGTCTGGTCGAGCCCCTCGGCGATGTAGTCGGCGGGGAACTGCTCCCGAACCCGGTCCCGGTTCTCGAAGGGCCAGTGGTACTGCGCGAGCGGCATTGCCCCGGAGTCGAACCAGCAGTCGAGCACGGAGGCGACGCGCCGCATCGACCCCGGACAGGCGAGGCAGCGGAACGCGATCCCGTCGACGGCGGGGCGATGGAGGTCGAGGTCGCGCGGCAGCGAGCCCGCGCGCCTGCGCAGCCCCTCGAGCGAGCCGAAGACCTCGACGTGCCCCTCCTGCCGGTCGCAGACCCAGATCGGGAGGGGCGTCCCCCAGTAGCGATCGCGCGAGATCGCCCAGTCGACGTTCCCCTCGAGCCAGTCCCCGAACCGGCCCGTCCCGACCTCGGGAGGGACCCAGCGGATGCGCTTGTTGAACTCGACGAGCTCCCGGCGGTAGGCGGTCGTCCGCAGGAACCAGGCGGGGGTCGCGAAGTAGAAGAGCGGGGTGTCGCACCGCCAGCAGAAGGGGTAGGCGTGCTCCACCTGGTCGCGGCGCAGGAGGAGCCCTCTCCCCTTGAGATCGGCGAGGACGCCCGCGTCGGCCTCCTTGAAGAAGGTCCCCGCCGGGACGGGCCCGCCTTCCGCGAAGCGCCCGTCCGCCCCGACCGCCGCGACGACGGGGAGCGCCTCGCGCGCGGCGAGCGCGTGGTCGTCGGGGCCGTAGGCGGGCGCGACGTGGACGATCCCGGTCCCCTCCTCCGCGCTCACGAACTCCGCCGCGTGGACGCGATGCGCGTTCCCCTCGGAAGGGGTCCACTCCCCGGTCGGGAGGCGCGGAAGCCGGCCGATCGGGAAGAGGGGCTCGTAGCGAGTGCCCGCGAGCGCGGCGCCGTCGGTCTCCTCGAGGACCTCGAAGTCCCCCGCCGGGAAGAGGGAGGCGAGGCGATCGCGCGCCGCGACGAACTCCTTCCCCGCCCGCCGCACGCGCGCGTAGCGGATCTTCGGGTGGACGGCGAGCGCGACGTTGCTCGGGAGGGTCCACGGGGTCGTCGTCCACGCGGCGAAGTAGCGGCCGGGGCTCCCCGCGACCTGGAAGAGGACCGTCACGGAGGGATCCGAGGCGTCCTTGTAGCCGAGGC
>CBRGOK010000681.1:0-2355 GCA_967798035.1 uncultured bacterium | reverse complement strand
CGAGGAGGTCCACCAGTGCGTCGTCTTCGACTCCAAGGAGGCGGGGGCGAAGCTCCTCGGCGTCGAGTACATCGTGACCGAGAAGGTCTACCGCTCGCTCCCCGAGGGGGAGAAGAAGTTCTGGCACCCCCACGCCTACGAGATCCTCTCGGGACAGCTCGTCGCGCCGAACCTCCCGAAGGAGGGGGACGAGGTCTTCCCGGGCCTGATCACGACCTGGGGGAAGACCTTCCACACCTGGCGCGACCCCTCGACCGCGGTCCCCCTCGGCGAGCCGCTCCTCATGTGGTCGGCGAACGGCGACGGGCAGATCGCGCAGAAGCTCGTCGACAAGCGCGACGCCCAGTTCGGGATCTCGAGCGCGGCGATCCGCGAGCGGCGCAAGCCCTGGGGCTACGAGGTCCCGCAGATCCCGCCGCCGAAGTCCCTCGCCGACGTCGGCCGCCAGTGGACGGCGACCGGGCCCGACGAGCCGACGAAGAAGAAGTAGCGGGCCGGCCGGCGGCCGCGGGGGCGCCGGGTCAGCGGGCGGGATCGAGTCGGACGACGGCGGGCTTCGCCTTCGCGAGCCGCTCCGCGACGACCGTCTGGAAGCGCGCGAGGTCGAGCATCTCCAGGGCCTTGCCGAACGATCCGAGGTCGCCGAACGGGAGGGCTAGTCGCATCACCGTCAGCTCCATGTTCCCGAGCGCGGTCGACCTCGGCACGTTCGGGGGGAGCGGCGGCAGCGGCCGCTCCTTCGTGAAGGCCAGGATTGCGTCCCGAGCGGCGCGGAACTCCCCGTCCGCGACCCCTCCGGGACGCGCCATGCCGGCGGCGCGGTCGACGACCAGGGAGACGAGCGCCTCCGGCTTCGCACCCTCGGCTTCGACGAGCTCGGTCAGCTGGACGAGGAGGAGCCCCTCCACGTCCCCGTAGACCATGGTCGAGCGCGCGCCCTTCTTGATCGCGGGGTCGGCCGCAAGGCGGGTCGTGAGGATCGAGGAGGCGACGAGGGTCGCAGGGAGGTCCGGTTCCCCGGGCTCGGGGGCCGGCCAGGCGAGGAGGAGGTGGCTCGTCGCGCCGTCCCAGGTCCCGTGTCCGGACCGCGGCGCGCCCCGCTTCGCCGGTGGAGCCTCCGGCTTCGGGATCTTTCCGAAGGCCTCCTCGACGACGGGGCGCACGACCGACGGGTCGAAGCCGCCAGCGACGACCAGCATCGCGCGGTCGGGACGGAACCTCCGCTCGTGGAAGGTGCGGACGTCCTCCACGGTGTAGGCCTCGGTCCTCGCCCGGAACGGAACCTCGCTTTTCCCGTGGAACGCGACCTGCGCGAGCGCCATCAGGGCGAACTTCGAGGTGAATCCCTTCCGCTGCGACTCGAGGTGCTCCAACTCGCCCAGGGCCCGGGGGATCTCTCGCTTGAGGACCTCGAGATCGAAGTTCCTCCCCGTGAGCCGCGCGGCCTGCACCCGGACCGCGAGGGGGACCTCGGCGGTCTCCGGTCGAAGTACATGAAGCCGGCGAGCGTCTCCCCGTTCGCCCTCCCCGACCCGTACCAGCGGGCGATCGCCGCCGACTCCTCCGAGCCCGGCGGGGCGTTGAACACCGCCATGTGCTCGACGACGTGGGCGAGATGCGGGGAGCCCGCCGGCTCGTCGAGCGATCCCGCGCGCACGCCGAGGAGGAGGATGGCCTCGGCCTCCCCCGGGACCGGAACGAGCCGGACCCGCAAGCCGTTCGGGAGGGTGAACTCCACGGGCTCCCGCGCGCGGGCAGAGAAGGAGGCGGACGCGGCGAGGACCGGGAGGAGGAGGAGTCGCGTGGAGATTCGGGGGAGACTCGGATTCCGGCGCACGTGTGCCCTCGCCTTCGAACGGAGAACGGTCTTCGAGGTCGGCAGACTACCGCGTCGAGCGGCGCAGGTACTGCCCGCGGCCCGGCTTCCCGACAAACTTCCCCTTCTCCACAACCACCTCGCCCCGGGAGAGCACCGTCTCGCTCACCCCATTCACGCGGCGGCCCTCGTAGGGGTTGTAGTCGACCTTCATGTGGTGGGTCTTCGCCGAGAGCACGGTCTCGGCCTTCGGATCGAAGACGACGAGGTCGGCGTCCGATCCCGGCGCGATCGTCCCCTTTCGCGGGAAGAGGCCGAAGATCTTCGCCGGCGCGGTCGAGGCGAGCTCGACCCAGCGGTGGAGCGAGATCCGGCCCGCGGCGACGCCGCCGTCGTGGAGGAGGCTCATCCTCGTCTCGATCCCGGGGGCGCCGTTCGGGATCTTCCGGAAGTCCCCCTTCCCGAGCTCCTTCTGCTCCTTCATGCAGAAGGGACAGTGGTCGGTCGAGACGACCTGGAGGTCGTTGAGGCGCAGCCCC
>CBRGOK010000680.1:0-2356 GCA_967798035.1 uncultured bacterium | reverse complement strand
CCCCCCTCCATCCGCCTCGGCGAGGCGTCCCGGTCGATCCACTTGAGGATCGGGAAGGTCCCGAGCCCGACCCGGAAGAGGTCGGGGAACCCGTCGTCCTCCCCGAGCCGGCCGTTCACCTCGATCACGGCCTCCCCCCTGAACTCGACCGAGAAACCCGCGTCGCGCAGCTCGTGCGCCCGCAGCGCCGCCTCCGTCCGCGAGCGCAGGCCCCCTTCGTGGACCGGGAGGAGGTACCCCTCGAGGTGGAAGCGCGGCGGGGGGGAGAGGACCTGACCGGTCGTCGCGAAGAAGTCGAGCCGATCCCCGAAGAGGAGCCCGTCCGTCTCGACAGGGGGTCCCTCGGCGAACTCCTCGACGAGGAACTGGCGCGTCGGATCGCAGCCCGGGTCGAGGCCCGCGACCCGGGCGAAGTCGAGGAGACGGGCGACATCGGGCGCGACGGGGAGGAAGGTCCTCATCCGCGCGACCGCCCCCTCGATCGCCTCCTCGCGATCGACATGGAGGACGCCCCGTGCGAGGGTCGACGCCACCGGCTTGAGGACGAGAGGATAGCTCCGGGCGAAGGCGCGGACGTCTCCCGGGGTCTCGGCGAGGGAGAAGCGGGGGGTCGGGACGCCGGCCGCGGCGAGGGTGCGGCGCGAGAGCCACTTGTCCGTGCAGAGGAGGGCGGCCTGTGGGCTCGGGGCCGGCTCCCCCCGGCGCGCGGCGAGGAGCGAGCCCGGGAGGAGGCCGTACTCCGTCTGGACGACGACCCGGTCGAAGGGGAGCCCCTCGAGGATTCGGAGCGTCTCCCCGACCCGGGTGACCGGAGGGAGACGCACGCAGCGGTCGTAGGCCGCCTCGTCCTCCTCCGTCACCTCGTCGCTTGCGAATAGGAGCCGGCCGGGCCGCGCGCGGGCAAGGACCGCCCGCGTCGGGCGCTCGGTGTAGAGGAGGAGGAGGGTCTCGATCGGCGGGGAGTGCCGTCAGCGCCCCGGACCCTGCTTCGTCGCCAGGCTCGCCAGGTCCTTCGCCGCGGCCGCCCCCGAGGGGGTGTCCCCGAAATCGCGGACGATCCGCTCGAGGAGCTTGGTCGCCTTCGCGAGGTCCCCCTTGCGTCCGAGCTCGCGCGCCTCGCGGAGGAGCTCCTCCGCCTCCCTCGTGCGCCGGTGGAGCGCGATCGCCTCCCGCGTCTTCGGCCCCTTTTCGAGCTTCGTCCGCGCCGCCATCGCGGTCCTCTCCTGGGGGGTTCCCGCGAGGTCCCGCTCGACCGCCACGTAGGCGTCGTACGCCCCGATGACGTCCCCGGCCGCCTCCCGCTCCGCCGCGGCGGCGAGGAGCGCGCCCGCTCGCGTCTCGACCTCCTTGAGGCCGGCCCGGGCGCGCTGGAGGAACGGACCGACCTTCACCATCGCCGCGATCTCCCGGAACGAGGCGTAGGCGGGGCCCAGCTCGTTCCGCTCGAGCGCCCGCTCCGCGTCCGGGAGTTCCTGGGAGAAGCGCAGGAAGAGGGGGCGCTCGAGCCCCTTCCCCGCGGCGGAGACCGCGCCCTGGATCGCGGCGATGATCTGCTTGTCGCGCGCCGCCCCGTTGTCGCTCACGGGGGCCGTCTCGATGCGCTCCTTCTCCTTCCCGTCGGGGGAGAGGAGGACGTGGAGGGGAAGCTTCATCTCCCCGTCCTTCGCGAACTGGGGGAAGAGCTCCTTCAGGAGCTTCACGTGGTCGGCGCACGTGACGGTCGGGAACTCCGCGCACTTCGTGGGGTCTCCCCCCTCCCGAGGTTTGTGCTCGGCGTCGACGGCGAGGACGCACACGCAGTCCGAGGCCGCGGCAAGGAAGCGCTCCTCCTTGTGGAGCCGGTTCTGCAGCTCCCGGAGGAGTCCCACCTCGGGCGGGACGAAAGCGAGGAACACCGGGACGTTCCGGACGGCCGCCTCCTGGAGGATCGACTCCCATGTTCCGGGGCGCCAGTCGATCGACACCTTCTTCGCCGGAGCCGAGGCGGAGGACTTCTTCTTCCCCTGAGCGGCGACCTCCCCGCAGAGGAGGAGGAAGGTCAGGGGGAGGAGGAGGGGGGACAGGCGCAAACCGAGGCGGGAAGGGCTCACCCGGAACTGCGAACGACGGATAAGGAAAACCGGCCCGTGCCCCTCCGTCAAGGAGTCATGAAAAGGAGGCGCGCCCGCGCTCCTCGGAGCCGAGGGGAGACTCAGACCGACGTGTGGTCGTGGACGATCCGCCACCCCTCCGCGGTCCTCCGCAGGAGGAGGGTGAAGAGACCTGTCGTCTCCCCGTCGGAGGCCTTCAACCGGAACCGCCCCCGGACGAGCGCGGCGTCGGAGGCGAGCCGGTCGACGCGCAGGTCCTCGAACGC
>CBRGOK010000679.1:0-2364 GCA_967798035.1 uncultured bacterium | reverse complement strand
CGTCCAGTCACCGGCGCCATCCCCGTCGACGTCGGGAAGGAGGTCGAGGCTCGCGATGGAGACGGGAGGCTGACCGCTGCCGAAGGGCGACGCCGGCGGGCCGGGAATGAACGTCGCATAGAGGAAGGTCTGGGTGGCGCCCGAATACACGTCGACGCGGGGAAGCAACGAGGCCCCGGTCCACCCGGGGGGGAGCACCTGACTCGGCCATCGCAACACCGCGAAGTCCTCGACGCCGTCTCCGTCGAGGTCTTGACCGCTTTTCACCACGTACCCCAACCGCTCGTACTGATCCGTGCCGACCTCTTGCAGGAGGAGCTGTCCGTTGCCGTCGTAGACCCGGAAGCTCCCGAAGGAGTACAGCGCCCCGACGGGTGTCATGGGGGAGCCCACCAGGACGAAGCCTGGGGCTCCCGGGACTGCATTCGGTAGGCACGCGACGTCCCCGCCTTCCCCGGGGATGCCGTCCGTTCCAGGCATTTCCCCGAGCAGCGTGCCGGGAATCATCGTGGCCAGCTGGCCCGTCGCACCGGAGACGATCGCAATTGCTCCGACATTGAAGCCGACGGACGCGGGCACCCAGCTCGTGAGGCACGTCACGATGTCTGGAACCCCGTCGCCCGTCAGGTCCTGGCCCGCGCCGACACGATTCCCGAAGCTCACCGCAGTCCCGCCGATCGAGCCGGGAGGCAGAGTGACCGGGATCGAGGCGAGAGGGACTCCGGTCGTCCCCTTCAGCACGGCGATTCGGCCGGAGAAGTCCCAGACCACGCAGCCCGGCGGGCAATAGCCGGGCGCGCCGACCAGCACGTCGGGCAACCCGTCCCCATCGAAATCCGTGAAGGCCGCGTCCGACCCGAACGACTCGTTGTACTGGATTCCGGATGCCTCCCAGAGGATGTCCCCATTGGCCCCCGAGAGGGTTCGGGTCCTTCCGATGAAGTTCCCCCCTCCCAGGTCCATCAGGACGATGTCGTCGCATCCGTCGCCGTCGAGGTCCGCTCCACCGCGAACCTCCCGGATCTTGAACCCTGGATTGCCCATGGTCGTGAACAACAGCTCATGGGACGACGCGGGAGGCTGCCCCCAGGAACCCTGGCAGAGAGCCAGCGCAACCAGACCCGCCGGCAATGTCCGCCCTCGCGCCCTCCTCTCGGTCGAGCCTGAACTCATCTTCGCTCCTGATCGACGCCGCGCCTTGCGTCGGGGTTCGGACCGTCCCGGGCGGGTGCCCCCCCCGCGGGCATGGACCCGAGCGGCCGGCACGGGGAGGGAGGGGGGGCGCTCGACTCGACGCCGAGCTCTCTCCGGTTCACGGTTCCTTCGAGCGGGGAGCTCTGGCAGCTCAGGAGGCCACGTGAGGTGACCTGAGGGGTCCGCGTGACCGTCCCGATGGACCGCTCCGGCGTCCGCGCGAAATCCACGTCGCCGCCTTGCTTCACGCTTCCGAGAACCGCTTGGGCCCTCCCGAGGGCCGCCGAGGTTAGCACTCGATGTGACGCGGGGAACGGGGCGGAGGATCCCCGGGTGGAACCGGGTCGGACGGGGTCGGAGTCCGTTCTCCGAGCTCTCGGAAGGGGATCTCGCGGACTCGTCGCGAGAGCGGAACACCGCCCTTCCGAAGTCCCTGATTCGCAACCTGTTCTGGAGGCGAGAAATCGCAAGAGCGAAAGGACCCGCGGGTCCTTTCGCGTTTCTGTTATCTCCCCCCCCTCCTCGGCCTCCCCGCCAGCAAGAACCGCCGGCGGACCCGCGGGGGCCCGCCGGCAGTTGGCCCCAGACGCTACTCGGCGGAGGTGAACCGGAGGATGAACCGCCCGAGGCGCGCGGCCTCCTCCTCGCTCCGCAGCCGCACCATCGCCCGGAAGGGGTACCCCGGGTCCTGCGTCCTCGAGAGGCGCGCGAAGGCCCGGACCTTCTCCGGGAACGTCTCCACCACCTCTCCCCCGGCCGGGTCCGCGGCCGAGGACAACTCGACTCCGCGGAGGCGCTTGACGTCCGCCCGCCGGATCAGGCTCTCGCGCGCGGCCGGGTCGACGATCTTCGCCAGGGAGAGGGCGTGCCGGAGGGCGAGCTTCCCGGCCCGGAACGCTTCGAGGACGTCGCTCGGCGCCGCCAGCAGCCCGGTCAGGCGCCCGATCTGCGTCCTGCTCAGGCGCAGCATCGAGCCGATCTCGTCCTTCGTCTTCCCGAACTCGTCGCGCAGCTTCACCACGGCCATGGCCTTCTCCGTCGAGTCGAGGGTCTTCCGCGCGAGGTTCTCCGCGAAGGAGACCTGCAGCGCCTCGTCGTCGCTCGTCCCGTCCGGCAGCACCGACACCTTCACCGGGTAGGCCGAGGGGGCGATCCCCTTCGTCCGGGAGA
>CBRGOK010000678.1:0-2367 GCA_967798035.1 uncultured bacterium | reverse complement strand
GTGCGCTCCGCGCACGGGACCTACATCAAGGAGGCGATCTCCGGAGAGGGGGGCCGGACGACCCCGAGCCTCGCCTCGCTCCTCGACGTGCGCTGCGAGTGCCGCGAGCTCGACGTCGTCAACATGTTCGAGGAGAGCCGGCCCGACACCTCGGCAGAAAAGGGGTGACTCCCCCGGGCGGGGGGGCGGGACCCGCCGGCCTGCGCGCGCTCGACCCGGTCTGCGGGATGGAGGTGGACCTCTTCGCCTCGGCGGGGGAGGTCCAGCACGCGGGGACGACCTACCGCTTCTGCTCCGGCGCCTGCCTCGGGAAGTTCCGCGCCGACCCCGAGCGCTATCTCCGGTCGGGTCCTTCGACGGCGGAGATGTCCGCCCCAACCCCGTCACCATCGGGCACCCTCCACACCTGCCCGATGCATCCGGAGGTCGTCCGGAACGGCCCCGGCTCCTGCCCGAAGTGCGGGATGGCGCTCGAGCCGGTCGCGGTCGGGGGGGAGGAGGAGGACCCCGAGACCGCCGACTACCTCCGGCGCCTGAAGCTCGGGGCGCTCCTCGGCATTCCTGTCCTCGTCCTCGGGATGGGCCCGTGGGGACACGCCTCCCACGCCCTCTCCCAGTGGATCCAGCTCGCCCTCGCGACGCCCGTCGTCCTCTGGAGCGCGCTCCCCTTCTACCGGAAGGCCCACGCCTCGGTCCTCGCCCGCTCGCCGAACATGTTCACCCTGATCGCTGCGGGGATCAAAGCGGCCTACCTCTACAGCCTCGCCGCGACGGTCGCGCCCGGGCTCTTCCCGGTCGCCTACCGCGACTCCGGCGGCGGCGTGGGCGTCCATTTCGAGTCGGCGGTCGCGATCACCCTCCTCGTCCTCCTCGGCCAGGTCCTCGAGGGGAAGGCCCGCCGGAGGACCGCCGACGCGATCCGCGCGCTCCTCGATCTCGTCCCGAAGACGGTCCGCCGCCTCCGGGAAAATGGAGAGGAGGAGGACGTGCCGGTCTCCGAGGTCCGGGTCGGCGATCGCCTCCGGGTGCGGCCGGGGGAGAACGTCCCCGTCGACGGAGTCGTCCTCGAGGGGTGGAGCGGGGTCGACGAGTCGGCCGTCACGGGCGAGCCCCTCCCGGTCGAGAAGCGCCCTGGCGACGCGGTCGTCGGGGGGACGCGCAACGCGACCGGCTCCCTCCTCCTCCGGGCCTCCCGCGTCGGATCCGAGACGGTCCTCGCGCGGATCCTCTCGACCGTCGCCGAGGTCCGGCTCACCCGGGCCCCGATCCAGAGGCTCGCCGACCGGGTCTCCGCCCGGTTCGTCCCCGCCGTCATGGCGATCGCCCTCCTCTCCTTCGCCCTCTGGCTCGCCTTCGGACCGGAGCCGCCCCTCCCGCACGCGATCGTCGCCGCCGTCTCGGTCCTGATCATCGCCTGCCCCTGCGCGCTCGGCCTCGCGACCCCGATGTCGATCGTCGTCGGCACCGGACGGGGAGCCCGCGCGGGGATCCTCGTCTCGAAGGCCGAGGCGATCGAGGTCCTCGAGAAGGCCGACACCCTCCTCCTCGACAAGACGGGGACGCTGACGGAGGGGAAGCCCAGGGTCCTCGCCGTCCGCGCCGCCTCGGGTTTTCCCGAACGAGACCTCCTCCGGCTCGCCGCGGGGGTCGAGCGCGGAAGCGAGCATCCCCTCGCCGCGGCGATCCTGGCGGCGGCCGAAGGCCAGGGGATCCGGTCCGAGCCGGCCTCCGGGTTTCGCGCCTTCCCCGGCCGGGGCGTCGAGGGAACGGTCGAGGGAGGGCGGGTCCTCCTCGGCAGTCGCGCGTTCCTCCTCGAGCGCGGTCTCTCCCTGGACTCCCTCGATTCCGAGGCGCAGGCGCACGCCGCGCGGGGCGCGACCCTTGCTTACCTAGGACTCGACGGCCGCGCCGCGGGCTTCCTCGCCATCGGCGACGAGGTTCGCCCCGACGCCCGCGAGGCGGTCGCGTCCCTGAAGGACGAGGGGATCCGGGTCGTCATGGCGACCGGCGACGGCTCCTCCGCAGCGCAGGCGGTCGCTCGCGAGGTCGGGATCGAGGAGGTCGAGGCGGGCCTCTCCCCCGAGGGGAAGCGCGCCCTCGTCCTGCGCCTGCGGGGGGAGGGGAGGCGCGTCGCCTTCGCCGGGGACGGCGTGAACGACGCCCCCGCCCTCGCGCAGGCCGACGTCGGGATCGCGATGGGGACGGGGACGGACGTCGCGAAGGGGACGGCCGGCATCACGCTCCTGCGAGGGAACCTCCGCTCCCTCCTCCGCGCCCGCGACCTCTCCCGGCGCGTCATGCGCAACGTCCGCCAGAACCTCTTCCTCGCCTTCGCCTACAACGCCCTCGCCGTCCCGATCGCGGCGG
>CBRGOK010000677.1:0-2368 GCA_967798035.1 uncultured bacterium | reverse complement strand
GGGCGGCGGCCGCGCGCTAGGAGTTCGCTCTTTCGCTCCCCTATCCGGGGGCGAGGGGCCCGGCGCCGTAGTGGCGCCCGAGCTCCATCCAGCACAGCACGATCGCGACGAGGAGGAGGAGGCTCGTCATGAGGACCATCCCCGAGGCGGCGTCGAGCCCCGGCTTCTCGGCGGGGGCCTCCGCCTCGAGCGGCTCGGGGCGGCGGGCGGGGAGGGGCTTTCGGCCGGTGCGGTCTTTCGCCATGGCTCTCTCCCTCTCCTACAGGCGCGTCGCCGCGCGGTCCCCCTCGGCGATCGTCTGCCCCTTCACCGGGATGGTGATCCGGGCGGAGCAGAAATTCTTGTCGACCGACTCGACCGTCACGCGCCCCTTGAAGTTCGCGCCGTTGAAGACGTCGAACGTGAAGCCGCGGGTGACGCCGGCGTCGGAGCCGACGTTGAGCGCGACGAGGTTCGCCTCCCCGAGGACCTTGACGACGCGGGCCTGGATCGCGGGCTGGGCCATCACCGTGTCGAGGGAGACGCCCGTCCTCGAGATCAGCTCGTCGCGCTGGAACTTCACCTTGTCCCGCTCCGTCGTCAGCGAGGCGACCGACTCCTGGAGCGATCCGACGTTCTGCTGCGACCGGCGCAGCTCGTCGGTGGCGTTGTTCTTCTCGCTCTCGGCGGCGAGCTGCGCCTCCGTCGCCTTCTCCCGCTCCTCGCGGAGCTTGTCCCGCTCCCGGTCGAGCTCGGAGATCCGGTCGTCCTTCTGCTTGAGGTTCTGCTGGAAGTCGCCGAGCTTCGTGTCGATCGAGCCGACCGAGCCGCGCAGCTGCGCGTTCTCGTCCTTCGCGGAGGCGAGCTCCTTCTGGAGCCGGTCGACGTCCCCCTCGAAGCGCCCCCGCTCCTCCCGGACGGTGGCGAGGGACTGCTTCGTCTCGTCCCGCTCCCCCTCCGTCTTCTGGAGCCGGGCCTCGAGCGCCGCCTTCGTGTCCTTGTGGGCCCTCACCTCGGCGTCGTACTTCTGCTTGAACTGGTCGCTCTTCGCGAGGACGGCGCCCGCCCAGCCGAGGAAGGCGGCCGACAGCACGAGGTTGACGACGATGAAAATGCGGCCGATCGAGCTCATTTCCTTCTCCTGAAGGGAGCGTTCAGTTCGAATTCCGCCAGGGGGCGCGGCGGAGACCCACCGACTATAAAAACAGGGTCATCCAAGTCAAGCCGGGCGAGGCGATTCCGCACCCCGCCGGGAGAGGAAGGCGAACCCGAGGGCGATGGCGCTCGCCGCGATCGGAAAGGCTTCCCCGATGCGGAGGAAGAGGGTCCCCCGCCCCGAGACCGGCACCCGGGCCGAGAGGGTCCCGGCCACGTCCTTCCGCCTCCCCTGCCGCTCGAGCACGGCCGGGACGGTCCCGTCGGGGGCGACGAGGGCGGAGATCCCCGTGTTCGTGGCCCGGAGGATCGACCGGCGTGTCTCGACGGCGCGGAAGACGGCGTGAGCCAGGAGTTGCTCCATCTCGAACGAGTCGAGGAAGTGGGCCTCGTTCGATAGGAGGACGTGGAAGTCGGCCCCCGCCCGCGCGTTGGCGCGGAAGAGGTCCGCGTAGGCGTTGTCCCAGCAGATCGCCGCCCCGAAGCGCCAACGCCGGCCGTCCCGTCCGGCGAACTCCAGGACGCGCGGCCCCTCCCCGGGCGCGAGGTCGGGGAAGTAGCCCGCCCAGGACTCGATCCAGCGGCCGATCGCGTCGGCGAAGGGGATCGCGCGGCGCCAGGGGAGGAACTCCCCCCCGGGGACGAGGTGGACCTTGTCGTACCGCCCGACCCGGGCCCCCTCGGGGGAGTAGAGGAGGGCCGAGTTGAACTGGCGGGTGGTCCCGTCGACCCGCTGGAGAAGGAGGACTCCGACGAGGAAGTGCGGCCGCCGGTCGCCCAGCGCCCCGAGGACCTCGCGCCGGACGATCTCCTCCTCGACCTCGGCCGCGTCCCGCATGGTCCACCGGACGGGGGCTCCGGGGACCTCCCCCGCCTCGACCAGGACCTCCTCCGGTCCCCCCTCCCCGAGGGGCCAGGGGAGCATGGTCTCCGGCCACACGAGGAGGTCGCCGGGGTCCGAGGCGGCGAGCGTGAGGCGGCGGTGCTCGCGCACCATCCAGTCCGCCCAGTCCTCGGCGTCCCCTCCCCCCGTCTGGACCTCCCGCTTCGCCCGCTCCGAGACGTTCGCCTGGACGACGGTGACCAGGGGTCCCTCGGACGTCGGGCTCGGGAGGTCGCGGGGCAACATTCTTGGGTGGAGATGAGCGAACGCTTGCTCTCGGCATACCGGTCGGTCACCGGATTCGAAGATGCCGCCGGAGTGGAGGTCTAAATGGCGACGAATAATTCCTTG
>CBRGOK010000676.1:0-2368 GCA_967798035.1 uncultured bacterium | reverse complement strand
GGAAAGAGCGAGGCCGTGTGCCCGTCCTCCCCGAGGCCGAGGAGGAGGAGGTCGAGCCGCTCCGGGAGCCCCCTTTCATAGAGGAGGGCGGCCGCCTCCGGGTCCGGCCCTTCGGACGGCACGCGATGCACGCTCCCGGCGGGAACTCCCGCCGGGACGAAGAGGGCCTCGAGAGCCGCGGCGTAGTTGCTCCGGGGATCGTCCGGGGCAACCCGCCTCTCGTCGGCGAAGAAGAACTCCGCCCGCGACCAGGGGAAGCGGCGGGCCCGCGCGAGCAGGCGGTAGGCCGCCAGGGGGGTGCGCCCTCCCGCGAGGGCGAGGGAAAGCGTTCCCCGGGCGGCGGCCGCCACAGCCTCCGAAGCGATCCGCTCCGCCGCGGCCTCGGCGAGGGCCTCGGCGTCCTCGACGACCTGGAGACTCACGACCCGAGCCTCCTCCACTCCCTCCCGTCGCGGCGCAGCAGGTCGTCCGCCTCGCTCGGTCCCGCGGTCCCCGGCTCGTACTCGGGGGTCGGGACCGTTTCGCCCCCTTCCACGGCCTCGAGTACCGGGGTCACGAACTTCCAGGCCTCCTCGACGTCGTCCTGCCGCGCGAAGAGGGTCGGGTCCCCGCGCATCGCGTCGAGGAGGAGGCGCTCGTAGGCGTCGGCGGGGGGGACGTCGAACCCGCTCGCGTAGGAGAAGTCCATCGCCACGGTCGAGACCGAAATCCCTTCCCCGGGCACCTTCGAGGCGAAGCGCAGCGCGATTCCCTCGTCGGGCTGGATGCGGACGACCAGCACGTTCGGCTCGATCTTCCGGCAGACGTCCGCCGCCCCGAAGAGGCAGAGCGGGATCGACTGGAACTGGATCGCGACCTCCGTCGCGCGGCGCTCGAGGCGCTTGCCCGCCCGGAGGTAGAAGGGGACGCCCTGCCAGCGCCAGTTGTCGACGAAGACCCGCAGCGCCGCGTAGGTCGGCGTTCGCGAGCCGCGCGCGACCCCCGGCTCGCTCCCGTAGCCCCGGTACTGTCCGAGGACGGCCTGCCGCGCGACGTCCTCGCCGCGGATCGGGCGGAGCGAGCGGAGGGCCTGGACGCGCGCGCCCCGGACCTCCTCGGCGGCGAAGGAGATCGGGGGCTCCATCGCGCAGAGGGCGAGGACCTGGAGGAGGTGGTTCTGGACGACGTCCCGCAGCACCCCCGCCCCGTCGTAGAAGCCCCCCCGGTCGCCGACGCCGATCTCCTCGGCCGCCGTGATCTGGACGTGGTCGACGTACTTGCGGTTCCAGAGCGGCTCGAAGATCGCGTTCCCGAACCGGAGCACGAGGAGGTTCTGGACGGTCTCCTTCCCGAGGTAGTGGTCGATCCGGAAGACCTGCCTCTCCTCGAAGATCCGGCCGACGAGCCCGTTCAGCGCGCGGGCGGTCCCGAGGTCGCGGCCGAAGGGCTTCTCGACGATCACGCGCGACCAGGGGCCCGGGGAGGCGGAGGCGCCCCGGCGGACGAGCCTCGCTCCCTCGAGTCCCTCGAGGACCGGGCCGAACACCTCCGGCGGCGTCGCGAGGTAGAAGAGCCTGTTCCCTCCCGCCTCCCCCTCGATCCGTGCGAGCCGCGCCCCGAGGCGTCGGAACGCGGCGGGGTCGTCGTAGCCGCCCGCCTCGTACTCGATCCGGCCGGCGAGCCGCTCCCACGCCTTCGGATCCAACGGCCTCCTCCTCGCGAAGCGCTCGGCCGCCTCGCGGAGCCCCGCGCGGAAGCGCTCCTGCGCGAGCGGGGTCCGGGCGAAGCCGACGATCGTGAACGGATCGGGGAGGGCGCCCTCGCGCGCCAGCTCGTAGAGGGCGGGGACGACCTTCCGGTGCGCGAGGTCCCCCGACGCGCCGAAGAGCACCAGGGTGCAGGCGTCGGGGGCCCGCTCCGGTCGCAGCGGCACCCGCCCGCCGGTCTTCACCTCGGCGCGGGGTCCCGCCTCCCTGCTCCGACCGTCGCGCTCGCCGCTCGGCATGGGTCCGTCTCTACCGTGGCCCGCCGCGAGGGGCGGGTCCGCGCGCGCGGCCCGCCGGATCCGCCACGAGGACGCTCACGATCCGGATGCTCCTCGCCGGGACGCTAGCGACTGGCTCGGTCTCCCTCCAGCGTTCGTCGGCTCGGGCGTCCCCGGATGGCGGGATCCTCCTTCCGGGACTCCCCCCCGAGACTCACCCTTCAGGTGGCCCGGTTCTCGGGGAGCAGGTCACTCTCTTGGGCGCTGTCACCTCGTTTCCACGTCAGGGACCACCCGGCGCGACGGTGTCGTCGGGGATCGCACCGCGCGGGGAGGGGCTTGGCCTCCCGAGATGGGCTGGCGGAGGGGCCCGGCCGGCACGATCCGGGCGCTCGGGGCCGGCCG
>CBRGOK010000675.1:0-2368 GCA_967798035.1 uncultured bacterium | reverse complement strand
CTCGCTCCTCGCCCCGGCGGTCGCCCTCGGTCTCCCGATCGCGGACGCGGCCCTCGCCTTCTCCCGGCGGCTGCTGGGGAAAGCCGGGGACCGGTCGGGACTTGGCCTCCTCCGGGGGGTGGCGGCGATCGGGGTTCCCGACGCCGACCACATCCACCACCGCCTGGCGCGCGCGGGCCTCACCCGCCGGGAGACCGTCTGGACCCTCCATGCGGTCTGCCTCGCCCTCGGCCTCGCCGCCTTCGCCGCGACGATCCGGCGGGATGCGGGATCGGCGGCGATCCTCCTCTACGCGGCCGCCGCCTCGGTCTTCGGAATCCGCGTCCTCGGTCGCGCCGGCGCCTCCGCGAAGCGCCGGCTCCGGGGCGATCCGGGCCGGGAGCGCGCCCTCCTCGTCGTCCATCCGGACGGCGAGGTCTCCGCCGCGGTCCGCCGGGAGGCGGAGGCGCTCGGCCTGCGCGCCGTCGAGACGGCCGACGCCGAGGAAGGGGCCCGGCTCGCCCAGGAACGCTCCTTCGACCTCGTCGTCGCGGGCGGGGAGGGGGGGGCGGAGACCTCGGGTCTCGATCGGCTCCGCGGCGCCTTCCCGAACGCGGTCCTCGTCGCCGTCGCCGGGTGCGCGGACGCGGACGGGGCGCTCGGCACGGTGGAGCGCGGGGCCTACGACGTCCTCGACCTGCCTGCGGCCCCCGGTCGGACGCGCCTCGTCCTGGCGCGCGCCCTCGACCGGGTCGCGCTCGCCGCGCGCTTCCGGGTCGCCTCCTCGCTCCTCTGGCTCCTCGTCCTCGCCGCCCCGATCCTCGTCTACGTGGTGGCGGCGCTGGGCGGGGGGCGTTGAGACGGGGCCTCCGCCGAGCGAGAGTCTCGCCCCATGTGCGGGATCGCCGGGTTCGTCGCCTCGGGGGCCTCCTTCGGCGAGCCGGAACTGGAGGCGATGATCCGGAAAATGCGGCACCGGGGGCCCGACGGCGCGGGGGTGAGGATCCTCGACCTGCCGGGGGGGAGGAGGGTCGGCCTCGCCCACGCGCGGCTGGCGATGGTCGATCCTTCGCCGGCGGGAGCCCAGCCGATGGAGCGCGGGGACCTCGCCCTCGTCCTGAACGGCGAGATCTACGACTTCCGCCGCCACCGGGAGCGCCTCGAGAGGGAGGGGAGGCCGTTCCGTACGCGGAGCGACGCCGAGGTCCTCCTCGCCCTGTGGGAGGAGAGGGGCCCGGCGGCGCTGCGGGATATCGTCGGCACCTACGCCTTCGCCCTCCTCGATCGCCGGAGGGGGGAGCTCCTCCTCGCGCGCGATCCAATCGGCAAGAAGCCCCTCTACTTCGCCCGCGTGCCGGGGGCGTTCGCCTTCGCCTCGGAGCTGCGGGCGCTCGAGACCCTCCCGGGCTTCCGGAGGGAGGTCGACGGCCAGGCGCTCCGGGAGTACCTCACCCTCGGCTACGTTCCCGCACCTTCCACGATCTACGCGCAGGCGCGCAAGCTGACTCCGGGGAGCCTCCTCCGGGTCGCCGGCGACGCGGAGGAGCCCGCCTCGGAGCCGATCCCTCCTCGGGCGGACGCGGAGGGGGGGCTCGAGGAGGTGCTCCGGGACGCCGTCGCGCTCCGGCTCGCCGCGGACGCCCCCGTCGGCGTGTTCCTCTCGGGCGGGATCGATTCGAGCCTCGTCGCCGCCCTCGCCGCCGAGTCGGGGGGAGGGAGGCTTCGGACCTTCTCCCTCGCCCTCCCCGGCTCCTCGCTCGACGAGTCCGCCCGGGCCCGCCGAGTCGCGGAGGCGCTCGGCGCGGACCACGCGGAGGAGGCGCTGCGCCCGACCGACCTCGAGGAGTGGGTCGAGCGGCTCCCGGAAATCCTCGACGAGCCCCTCGCCGACTCCTCGATCCTCCCGACGGCGGCGCTCGCGCGCGCCGCGCGCGGCTCGGTGAAGGCGGTCCTCACGGGCGAGGGGGGGGACGAGCTCTTCGCCGGCTACGACCGCTACCGCGGGATGCGCCTCCTCGCGCGGCTCGCCTCCTGGCCTCCGGGTCTGCGGAGAGCCGCGGCCTCCGCGCTCGCGACGGGGGGCCGGATCCTGGGGGCCCCGGAAGCCGGGTCGCGCTCGCGCGCCGAGCGGTTCGCCGAGGCGATCCGCTCCCCGCAGGAGTCGGGGGCGTACGGGAGCCTCGTCGGGCTCTTCCCCCCGGAGGAGGTCGACGCCCTCCTCGGGTCGAGCGGTCCGACGGGGGGGGCGATCGCCCGCGCCTGGGGGGAGGGGGAGGGAGACGCCGCCGAGAGGGCGATGCGGGCCGACCAGCGGACCTATCTCGTCGACGACCTCCTCGCGAAGGTCGACCGGGCGACGATGGCCTTCGGTCTCGAGGCGCGCTGCCCC
>CBRGOK010000674.1:0-2369 GCA_967798035.1 uncultured bacterium | reverse complement strand
AGACGAGGCGGCACTTCGACGGGAGGTCGAGGGCCCTCCAGCGCCGGCCCAGGAAGGAGAGGAGCGCGACGAGGAGGAGGAGCCCACCGAGCCCGAGTAGCTCGAGCGTGGAGAAACCGGGCGAGGCGCGCAGCAGCTCCGAGGACCGGGCGAGCGCGAGCCCCTTCGCGTCGGGCCGCCCCCGCGGCGAGCGGGAGAGGAGGAGGGAGAACCCCTCGGGGGAGAGGGCGGGATCGGTCTCGTCGAGGGGACCTGCGAAGAGCTCGAGCGGGACGGGCGTCGTCCAGTCCCGCGTCGGGTCGAACCAGGAGAGGAAGAGGTCGAAGGTCCCGTGGCGGTCGCTCGAGAAGACGACGGCCCGGCCGTCGGAACGGAAGGTCGGGGCGCGGTCGTCCGACGGGGAGGAGAGCTCGGCGAGGAGGTGCGGCGCGCCGCCGGCCCCGTCGGGCTCGAGGAAGTAGAGGTCGAAGGCCCCGGCCCGATCGCTCGCGAAGAGGAGCCCTCCCCCCTGCGGCCGGATCGCCGGGTCCGTCTCCTCGGAGGAACCATTCGCCTCGGCGATCGCGACGGCCGAGGCGGGGCTCCCGCCGTTCCACGCGGCGCGGTAGATGTCGAGCCCGCCGGCTCCGCCGGGGCGATCGGAGGCGAAGACGAGCGTCCCCTCCTCGAGGGAGGGGGCGCGGTCGTCGTGCGGGGAGTTCACCCCGGAGAGGGGCCTCACCTCCTCGATCCGCCCGTCGGTGAGGAGGGCCGCGTAGAGATCGATGTTCCGCCCGGGGACTCCGGCGGCGAAGAGGAGGGCCCGCGATCCCTGGGCGAAGCAGGGCTCGAGGAGGGGAAGGCCGATCGGCTCCGCGAGCTCGAGCGGCTCCGGAGCCTTCCAGCGGACGCGGCGCGCCGGTCGCTCCGCCGCGTCGGGCACGAGCGTGACCCCGTCGGTCCATGCCCCCCCGAAGTAGGGGAACTCCCGGACGAGGGCCGCGCCGAGGAAGGTCCCCCCGCCGAGGAGCGAGACCGCGAGGATCGCCGCCCGCGTCCTCCCTCCCTTGCCTGCCACGCTAACGCGCCTCGGATTGGCCGGCGGTGGGGAAGCGCCGCGGAGCGAGCGGCGCGGGAGCGAGGGGAGGGGGGCTCACGAGGGCCCGAGGCGCGAGCGGGCCTTCGCGGCGAGGGGGTGGTTGGGGAAGCGCTCGACGAGCTCCCTGCATCGCGCGCGGGCGGCGTCGCGCTGCCCCATCTTCTCCAGGCAGTCGGCCGCGCCGAGGAGGGCGCGCGAGGCCTCCTCCGCGTGGTCGTAGAGGATCGCGACCTTGAGGAATTCCGAGAGGGCGCCGTCGGCGTTCCCCTCCTCGAGGAGGATCTCCGCCGTCTCGAGCCGCGCGCGGGCGGCGAGGAGGTCGACGCCGCTCGCCGCCACGCGCTCGAGGACCTTCCGCGACTCCGCCGTCCGTCCCGTCCGGCGAAGCGCGCGCGCGATCCAGAGGTCGGCTTCCGCGCGGTTCTCGAAGCGGGGGAAGCGCCGCGCGAGGTCCTCTAGGGCCTCGAGGGACTCGGCGGACTTGCCGAGCTCCCCGCACGCGATCCCGAGGCGGAAGAGCGCCTTCGGAAGGATCTCGTGGTCGGGATACTTCGTGTGGACGGCGAGGAGACGCTCCCTCGACTCCTCGAAGCGGCCCTCGCGGAAGAGGGCCTCCCCCGCGAGGAACAGGGACTCCGCGGCGAGGGGGGTCCCCTTTGCCGCGGCCTCTTCGAAGGCGGCCGCGGCGGGGAGGTTCTTCCCCTGCTTCAATCGGGCCCAGCCGAGCTTGTAGAGGGCCCGGTCGAGGACCGCGGGCGCCTTCGCGCGGGTGTAGTGGGCCTCGGCCTCGGGGAACCGCCCCGCCTCGTACGCGATCTCTCCTCGATGGAAGGGGACCTCGGCGGCGAGGGGGCTCTTCGGGTGGTCGCGCTCGATCGAGGCGAGCGCCTCCTCGGCGCCGGCGGCGTCCCCGAGGGCCTTCCGCGCGAAGGCGAGTTCGAGGAGCGCGCGGTCGCGGACCACCCGGGCCGAGGGGTCGGCGATGAGGGACTCGAGTCTCGCCCGCGCATCCTCATTCTTCCCGAGGCGTGCGAGGGCGGTCGCCTCCCCGAGGGCGACCGATGCCTTCGAGGCGGGCTCGATCGGCTTCGAGAGGAGCGCGGAATAGGTCCCGAGCGACTCCTTCCACTCCCCGGAGCGGGCGCTCGACGTCGCGAGGAGGTCGAGGGCCGGCGCGAGGAGGGTGGGGGGGACCTCGCCCGCGAGGATCTCCCGGGATAGGCGGGCCGCCGCCTTCCCGTCCCCTCCCTCCAGGGCGCACCAGGCGAGCCCGTACCGCGCGAACGGGGCG
>CBRGOK010000673.1:0-2373 GCA_967798035.1 uncultured bacterium | reverse complement strand
CCCGCCTCCGCGGGCGTCCACGCGGAGGCGGGATCGAGGCCTCCCTCTCGCCGCGGGCGCAAGCGCTTCCGTCCCCCGCGGGGGAATGCTAGGTTGCGCAGCCCGGGTGATGGCGGGTCGAGGCTGCCGGCCCCGGGCCTATCTCCACGCGCTTCGATGTGCGGATTCATCGGGATCTACGGCTCCGACGGCGAGGAGGTCGTTCCCCTCCTCTACGAGGCCCTGATCGCGGTCCAGCACCGCGGCCAGGACGCCGCCGGCATCGTCACGTTCTCCGACGCCTTCCACGTGAAGAAGGGGAACGGCCTCGTCCGGGACATCTTCGTCGAGAAGAACGTCTCCCGCCTCCGGGGAAACCTCGGGATCGGTCACGTCCGCTATCCGACCGTGGGCGCCGGGGCGGGCGAGGACGTCCAGCCCTTCGTGATCACCTTCCCGCACGGCGTCGCGATGGCGCACAACGGGAACGTCACGAACTTCCTCGAACTGAAGGACAGCTACTTCCGCGCGCGCGGGATCCACCTCCAGTCGAGGTGCGACCTCGAGGCGATCCTCTACGTCTTCGCGCGCGAGCTGATCGACGCCGGCCCGGACGGCGTCACCCCCGAGCGCGTCTTCCAGGCCATCCGCGGCGTCTACGCCACGGTGAAGGGGTCCTACTCCGTCGTCGGGATGATCGCCGGGGCCGGGCTCGTCGCCTTCCGCGATCCCTACGGGATCAAGCCCCTCGTCCTCGGCGAGCGGCGGGACGAGCGGGGGGTGGCGTACGCCTTCGCGTCGGAGTCGGTCGCCCTCGACGTCGCCGGGTTCCACCGGCTCCGGGATGTCGCGGCCGGGGAGGGGGTGTTCGTCGACCGACAGCGGCGCCTCCACGCGGCGAAACTCTCCGACCGCCCCCACCGTCCGTGCGTCTTCGAGTACGTCTACTTCGCGCGCCCCGACTCCCGCCTCGACGGGGCGAGCGTCTATCGCTCCCGCCTGGGATTCGGGGAGGCCCTCGGCTCCGAGTGGCGCCGGCGCGGGGCCCCGATGCCCGACATCGTCGTGCCGGTCCCCGACTCGGGCCGCGACGCCGCGACGGCGCTCGCGCGCTCCCTCGGCGTCCCCTACCGCGAGGGCCTGGTCAAGAACCGCTACATCGGGCGGACCTTCATCATGCCGGACCAGGAGATGCGGCGGCGGTCCGTCCGGCGCAAGCTCAACCCGATCCCCGAGGAGTTCGAGGGGAAGAGAGTCCTCCTCGTCGACGACTCGATCGTCCGCGGAAACACCGCGAGGAGCCTCGTCCGGATCGTGCGGGGTGCGGGCGCGCGCGAGGTCTATCTCGCGATCTGCTGCCCTCCGCTCATCTCTCCCTGCCCGTACGGGATCGACATGGCGACGAAGACGGAGTTCATCGCGCGCGGCAAGACCGTCGACCAGGTTCGACGGGAGCTCGGGGCCGACTACCTCCTCTACCTCCCGCACGACGCGATGGTCGGGTCCGTGCGGGCCGACAACCCCTCGATCGACGCGTTCTGCTCGGCCTGCATGACGGGGATCTATCCGACGGGGGACGTGACCCCGGAGCTCCTCGCCTCGATCGAGAGGGAGAGGGTCGAGTCGAAGGGCGAGCGGCGCGAGGCGCCGACCGAATCCACCGCCCTGCGCGGGCTCTGAAGCCCCGGCGAGAGGCGAAGGGGATGACCGAAGCGGAGTGCTTCGGCGCCGGGACCGAGCGCGATCCCGTCCGGCTCTTCGAGGCCTGGTACGGGGAGGCCGTGCGGTCGGGGGCGCCCTTCCCCGACGCGATGGCCCTCTCGACCGCGACGCGGGACGGCCGACCGTCCGTAAGGATCGTCCTCTACAAAGGACTCGCGGGGGGCGGGATCGACTTCTACACGAACCTCGAGAGCCGCAAGGCGCGCGAGCTCGCGGACAACCCGCGGGCGGCGCTCGCCTTCCACTGGACCTCGCTGCGGCGACAGGTCCGGGTCGAGGGCGCCGTCGGCCCGCTGCCCGCCCCCGAGGCGGACGCGTACTTCCGCACCCGGCCGCGCGGGAGCCAGCTCTCGGCCTGGGCTTCGGCCCAGAGCACCCGGGTCCCCTCGCGCGCGCACCTCGAGGAGCGCGTCGCCGACGCCGAGCGGCGCTTCGAGGGAAGGGACGTCCCGCGCCCCCCCTTCTGGGGTGGATTCCGGTTGAGGCCGGAGGCCTTCGAGTTCTGGATCCACCGCGACGACCGGCTCCACGATCGGATCCAGTACCGGCGGGCCGACGCGGGGTGGGAGATCTCCCGTCTCGCGCCCTAGCTCCTCCCCCGCGGCTCCGGTGGTACGCCCGCCGCGATTCGAACGCGGGACCTTCAGCTCCGGAGGCTGACGCTCTATCCAG
>CBRGOK010000672.1:0-2373 GCA_967798035.1 uncultured bacterium | reverse complement strand
CGGAGGGGTCGGGTATGCGTTCCTCCTCGCCATGACCGCGACCTCCTTCGACCGGAGCGCGGCCTGGCTCGGGGCCGCCCGCTGGAGGCGGCTCCACACGGCCGGGGTCTACTACCTCTGGCTCGTCTTCTTCCTCACCTTCGTCTTCCGCGCGACCCAGTCCGTCCTCTACGCGAGCCTCGCCGCGGGGCTGATCGCCGTCCTCGCCTTCCGGCTCGCCGGCCCCTCGACGCTCCAGCGCCTGCGATCCGCCAGCGCCGCCTCGGCGGGCGCCCGGTCGTAGGTTTGCTCCTCCCCTCCTCCCCCGGATCCCCTCGCGTCGCGGAGGATGCCTTCCTACTTCTTCGCCGATCCGCGGAACCTCACGACCGCGTCCTTCACGGGAATCTCCCCTTCGTGGCGCCGGGGCTCGATCTTCGCCGGGGTCGGCTTGAAGTGCTCCGGCCACTGGCCGACGACATCGAACGAGTCGATCACGAAGGGCAGGCCCTCGCAGCCGTTCAGGGAATCGCGGTCGCCCACATGGAAGTGGAGGTGGGGTCCGACCGAGTTTCCGGAGTTGCCGACCAACCCCAGGACCTGTCCGCGACGAACCCTGTCCCCCGCCCGCACCCGGAGACTCCCAGGCTGGAGGTGCGCATAGAACGCGTACCGTCCCTCGCCCAGGTCGAGGACGACCTGGTTGCCCGCGATCGTGTCCCGCGAGATCGGGCGGGCGAGCTTGATCTCGCCGGAGGACTGGGGCGTGTTCTCGGGAACGCCGTCCCGGAGGGACGCGACCGCGGCGTCCGCCACCGCGAGGACCTCCTCGCCGTAGCCGTAGAAGAGGGAGTTGGAGATCTCGTCGGGGAACGGGCTGGGAAGGAGATTGCCTCGATCGTCGATCCGCTGGAAGTCGATGGCGAACCGCTCGGGAATCCGAGCCCGGCCCTCCCGCACGACCACGGTCGTCTCGTGCTGGTGGAGCGAGGTCGGGTCGGTCGCTCCGGAGCACTTCCAGGGGCCGCCGGCGAGCGGGGGCGAGAGCGCGATCGGCTTCGCCCGGCTCACGGGCACGAGGACCTTCTCGAGCACGTGCTCCCCCTTCGCGTCCCGGGGGTCGTCGCGGAGCAGCTTCATCGGCGGGCTCGCCTCGAACGCGAGCCGGTGCGCCAGGACCGAGGGGAGCGCCTCCGGTCGGTCGACCGCGAAGTCGGCGAAGAGGACGGCCGTCCGGCCGCTCCCGATCCGGCGGAGGTCGGCCCGACGAGCAACCTGGAGCGGCGTGGGCGTCGGGAGCTCCGCGCGGAATCGGTGCCACTGCTCCAGCTCCGCGGGTCCGTAGGCCGCGAGGACGGCGCCGGCCGCCCGGATCTCGACGGAGGTCAAGGTCAACTCCGAGAAGCTCAGGTTGGTCACGAAGAGGTGGTAGAGCAGGTACCCCTTGCCGTCGCTCCCCCTGACCGGCATCGGCGCCACGGGCGCGTCGACGCTGACCGGCAAGTCGAGGTATTCCCGAGGGGCGGGCTCGGTCTGCCGGCTCGTCTGCCCCCCTCCTGGAGCCCCCGCGAACTCCCCCAGGCCGATCGTCATCGAGCCCAGGACCACTCCGGCCGCCGACCAGACGGACGCCGGCCCGCCTCTCGTCCCTCGAACTCGGGGGATTCCCATCGGCCGCCTCCCGCCCTCCAGGGGCGACCCGGCTCCGGCCGTCATCGCCTCCCTCGGGCTCGAGCGACCCTACGTACGGACCCGGCCCCCGCGGCGATGGCCCTCGATCTCGGGCTCCCCTCCGCGGGCGCAGGTACGCGCGAAAAAAAAAGCCCGCCGTCTCCGGCGGGCTGGTTCGAAAAGTCCCGGCGATCACCTACTTTCTCACCTCTCGGGCAATATCATCGGCGGCGGCTGCTTAACGACCGAGTTCGGGATGGGATCGGGTGTGGCCAGCCACCTGTCCTCACCGGGACAAAGTTCGGGATGGAAACCAGGGGGCGAAGGGTCTTCCGAGCGCCACGAGGCAATTTCGAACTCTTTCCTCGGGGCCCCCCCTGGCCGTTCGCCGACCAAAGGGGAGCCACGAGAAAAAAGTGGCCAAGCCGGTCGCCAATTAGTACCGGTTCGCTACACGCGTCACCGCGTTTCCACGTCCGGCCTATTACCTGGTAGTCTTCCAGGAGGCTGATGGGGATGGCTCGTCTTGGAGAGGGCTTCGCGCTTAGATGCTTTCAGCGCTTATCCCGCCCGGACATAGCTACCCGGCCGTGCCGCAGGCGCGACAACCGGAACACCAGAGGTCCGTCCTTCCTAGTCCTCTCGTACTAAGGAAAGGCCTCCGCAGCCATCCTGCGCCCATGCTAGATAGGGACCGACCTGTCTCACGACGGTCTAAACCCA
>CBRGOK010000671.1:0-2375 GCA_967798035.1 uncultured bacterium | reverse complement strand
CCTCCTGCGGGGAGGTGTGGACCTCGACCCGTTTCTCGCCGTCGAGGCGCCCTCGGGCGCCCACGGCCCCTTTCGGTCCGAGATCGGACTCGACGGCAAGACGCCCCTCCTCGCCTGCGTCGGGCGCCTCGCGCGAATCAAACGCATCGACGTCCTGCTCCGCGCCGTCTCCCGCCTCCCTCCCGATGTCCACCTCGCCCTGGTCGGCGATGGTCCCGACCGCGAGGCCCTCGTTCGACTTGCGTCGGACCTCGGCGTTTCGGCCCGCCTCCACTGGTGCGGATGGAGGCGCGACCTCCCGGCCATCTACTCCTCGGCCGACCTCGTCGTCCTCTCCTCCGACAGCGAGGGGCTCCCCCTCTCCCTGGTCGAGGCGATGGCTTGCGGTCGGCCAGTTGTCGCGACGGAGGTCGGGGGCGTCCCCGAGCTCGTCGTCCACGAGAGGACCGGGCTCCTCGTCCCTCCGAGGGATCCCGAGAGCCTGGTCCGGGCGATCGCCTCCCTCCTCGGTCGACCGGCCGTTCGGGCGGAGATGGGGGCGCGGGGCCGGGCCCGCGTTCGGGAGCGGTACGCCGCTTCCCGGCTCGTCCGGGAGACGGCCGCGCTCTACCGTGCGCTCCTCGACGAGCCCGGAGCCCGGCAAGCGAGGCCGCGGAGGCGTCGGGAGTCAGCCACCTTCGCCTCGCGAGAGCGCGGCCGACAACAGGGATCCGACTAGGGGAGCGTCAGCCGTATCGAAGCAGGCATCAACGAGCCTCCGATGCGGCTTCCGTCGCTTGGGAGACTGGTTCTGAGCGAGCGGATTTCCACGGCATCTGACCCTTCAGGAATGGTCACGCGTCCGTGCCATGGAGGAAGAGGGAATTGGCACTTGACTTGTCGGGGGGGGGGGGGCGTAGCGTTCGGGAGTCCTCGACCGGATAGGTTCGGCGCCTCGCAAGGGAAGGTACTCGCGACGGTCGCCGGAGCCGGCCGAGAGGAGGCGGACGTGAGTACGTCGCGGCTTGGACGGAGAGAGTTGTTCGCGGTTCCGCTTGCCGTGTTGCTAGCGACGGCGGCCGAGCGAGGCCAGGGGATCTGCCTGGCCGTGAGGTCCGTGGACGGCCGCAGCCTCGGGCAGACGCGGGGGACTGCGGTGCAGGCGATCACGCCCGCGCTTGACGTCGCATCGTTTGATCGGGCGATCACTCGGGCCATCTGGGAAGCGGAGGCGGTGAACGAAGCGGGGATAGTCCCCGGCCCCGACGACGACCGGAACCCTCGCTCGTCCTCGAGGGCGGGCCTACTCCGTCCGATGCTCCGCGCGGCTTCCTTCGTCCGGGACGCGGCGAACTCGGATGCGGTTCTTCTCGGCCCGGAACTCGAAGAGTTCACGGTTGTCCGGCTCCTCGCCCCGTCGAATCTCGGCCTTACGACGCTCATCGAGGTCTCTCCGCCGGTCCGGGCAGGGGGGGTATCCGGCTCCGTGCTCGAGTGGTGCAACTTAGGTGCGCGCGGGGCGACGATTCGCGGCCTCGCCTTTGAAGAGGGGCGCCCGACGATTCCGATTCGGGGAAACCCGTACGGACCCGTCTCGGCGCTCGTGCCGGACGTGACGATTCGGGGAAGCCAGCCGTGCGTTGAGGGACCGGGTTTCAGATTCGCCGTGAGTCTCGAGGTCGGCTCCCGCCTATTCGGACTCCTCCTGCCCGCGCCTCGCGTTACGCATCCGAAACCATCCCTCCTCGTCGTGCGGGCGGCGGGGGAGGGAACGGTCCGTGCAACGGTTCAAGACTGGGTGTTCCGGACCGACCCTGCCATGGGGCTCGAGGGCATGGCCCGCTTCGGATCCGACGAGGAGGGGCTCCTCCGCGCGGAGGCGAGAAAACGCCCCTTCCAGAGCGTACGCCGGAGGCAGGCCCGCGAGTCGAGGACGCACCGAAGGATCGAGAGTTGAAGGGAAGAAGGAGACTGGCAATGAAGGTGGCGGTCCGTGATGGTGGCACGCGTGCCCGAACCCTGTGTCCGTGGGTCTCGTTCGTTCTTCTGGGAGTCCCCGCGTCGCTTGCGCTCGGGCTCCCGACTCCGTTGACCGCTCCCGCGCTCGGTACGACGATCTGGGTGAACCCAGAGATCGGCTACGATTGCTACGATGGACTGGCACCTCGACCCGACGACCTGTGCCTCCCGCCACCTGAACCTGCCGTGCCGGGCCCCTTCAAGACGATCAACAAGGCCCTTACGACGATCAAGGTGAACGGAATGGTCGGGAACGGCCCACCCTACCGGGTCCGGGTCGCCGCGAGGTGGCATGATGGCCTCTCCACTCCCGCCGTTTCCGGGGAGGCCTCGGGGGGGGCACACTACTCGGGGGAGATCTTTCCGCTCGAGATGCC
>CBRGOK010000670.1:0-2384 GCA_967798035.1 uncultured bacterium | reverse complement strand
ATGACGGTCCGGCGGGTCGTCGAGCTCGCCGGGGTCCGCGACGTCCTCACGAAGGCCTACGGCTCGCGCAACCCGGTCAACCTCGCCCGGGCGGCGCTGCGGGCCCTCCTCGACCTGCGCACGAAGGAGGAAGTCGCCGAGACGAGGGGGGTGGCGCTGTGAACCTCGCCGACGTCAAGCGCCTCGCCGGGAGCCAGCGCGTCGCCCGGAAGCGGGTCGGCCGCGGCTACGGCTCGGGCCTCGGCCGCCAGTCGGGCCGGGGGAACAAGGGTCAGAAGGCGCGCTCGAGCGGGCTCACCCGCCCGGGGTTCGAGGGGGGCCGGATGCCGCTCTTCCGGCGGCTCCCGAAGCGGGGCTTCACGAACGCGAAGTTCAAGACCCGCTACACGATCATCAACCTCGGGTCGCTCAACCTCTTCGCCGACGGGGAGACGGTGAACCTCGAGCGGATCCTCGAGAGGGGGCTCGTCTCCGCGGAGACCCCCTTCCTGAAGATCCTCGGGGACGGCCGCCTCGAGCGCCGGCTCCGGATCGAGGCGCACCGCTTCTCGAAGAGCGCGCGCGCGAAGATCGCGGCCGCCGGGGGCTCCGTGCGCATCCTGCGGAGGCGGCTCGCGCGGCGGACCGCCGCAGGGGCGAGGGGAGGGTAGGCGGGCGTGCCTAACGCGGTCGCCATGCTCCTGCGCGTCCCCGAGCTGCGGCGCAAGATCTGGATCACCCTTGCGCTGCTGTTCGTCTACCGCCTCGGCAACCACGTCCCCCTTCCCGGCCTCGAGCTCTCGAGGATCCAGGAGATGGCGGAGAAGTGGGGGGGGCGGGGGGCGGCGACCCTCTTCGGGATCATGAACATGTTCTCGGGGGCCTCGATCGAGGACTGCACCCTCTTCTCGCTCGGGGTGATGCCCTACATCTCGGCCTCCATCATGTTCTCCCTCCTCGTCAAGACCGTCCCCTCCCTCGAAGCGCTGTCGAAGGAGGGGGCGAGCGGGCAGAAGAAGATCAACCGCTGGACCCGCTACGCGACGGTCCCGGTCTGCATCTTCCAGGCCTTCTTCGTCTGGAGGGGGGTCATCGCGGCCCCCGAGAAGGGGATCCTCCAGTCCGAGCCGAGCTTCGGGCTGATGCTCACGGTCATCTTCGCGCTCACGGCCGGGACGATCTTCCTCCTCTGGATCGGGGAGCAGATCTCCGAGCACGGGGTCGGCAACGGCGTCTCGATGGTCATCATGGCGGGGATCGTCGACCGGCTCCCCTCCGCGCTCCTGCGCTACTGGCGCACCTCCCCCGAGAAGGACGCCGTCTACCAGACCTTCCTCCTCCTCGCCGCGATCTGGGTCCTCACCGTCCTCGTGATCGTCCTCATCACGAAGGGGCAGCGCCGGGTCCCGATCCAGCAGGCGAAGCTGACGCGCGGGACGCGCGTCTACGGGGGCCAGCGCCACTACCTCCCGATCAAGGTGAACCTCGCGGGGGTGATGCCGATCATCTTCGCCTCCGCCCTCTTCCTCGTCCCGAACCTCTTCGCGACCCTGACGGGATTCACCTGGCTGCAGGACCTCTTCCACCGCTCGACCGGCTTCGTCTACCTCACCCTCTACATCGGGATGATCTTCTTCTTCTCGTTCTTCTGGAACACCCTCTTCTTCCAGCCGAACGAGATCGCGAACAACCTGAAGGAGTACGGATCCTTCATCCCGGGGATCCGCCCCGGCCGCCGGACGGCGGAGTACCTCGAGGGGGTCCTCGTGCGGGTGACGC
The DNA here is from genome assembly GCA_967798035.1 of uncultured bacterium. GTDB lineage: Bacteria > Planctomycetota > UBA1135 > UBA1135 > JAKEFM01 > JAKEFM01. Next base: position 626 of record CBRGOK010000670.1, on the reverse strand, counting down.
TCGCGGGGGCCGCCTTCCTCTCCGTCGTCGCGGTCCTCCCGAACTTCGTCACGGACGGGATGAACATCGGCTACGACGTGACCGCCTTCCTCGGCGGGACGAGCGTCCTCATCGTGGTCGGCGTCGCCCTCGACCTCGTCGACAAGCTCAACGCCCAGCTCCTCATGCGCAACTACGAGGGGTTCCTCCGCGGCGGGGGGGGCTGGACCCGGAGCCGCCGATGAGGGCGCTCTTCTTCGGACCCCCCGGCTCGGGGAAGGGGACCCAGGCCGCGCGCCTCTCCGCGCGTCGGACCCTCCCCCACGTCTCGAGCGGGGACCTGCTGCGCGCCGCGGCGGCCTCCGGCTCCCCGATCGGTCTCCAGGCGAAGGGGTGCATGGACCGGGGGGAGCTCGTCCCGGACACCCTCGTCCTCGCGCTCCTCTTCGACCGGCTCGCCGCCCCCGACTGCGGCGGGGGCTTCCTCCTCGACGGGTTCCCCCGGACGGAGGCGCAGGCGGGGGCGCTCGAGAGGCGCCTGGGCCGGGGCGAGCGCGCCGCGCTCGACCGGGCACTGCGCTTCCTCCTGGCGGACGAGGCGGTGCTCGAGCGGATGTCGGGGCGGCGCTCCTGCAAGGCGTGCGGGA
>CBRGOK010000669.1:0-2387 GCA_967798035.1 uncultured bacterium | reverse complement strand
GCCGGTCGAACGAGACCCGGTAGCTGCGCGGGGAGAGGTCGCGGAACCGGTACTCCCCCTTCTCATCGGCGACGGTGAACCCCCCGGGGAACTCGGGACCCACCCCGAGGCCGGTGAGGAGCGTCAGACGCGCGCCGGCGAGCCCCTTTCCGGTGCGCGCGTCGGTGACGCGACCCGCGATCGTCCCCGCGGGGACCGTCACGTCGTGGCGCACCTCCGTCGGGGAGTCCGGGATCGTGACGACGTCGAGGAAGACGGACGTGAACGAGGCCCCGCGGCCGAGGTAGATCCCGTAGGGGCCGGATGCGAGCTCCACGATCCGGTAGTTTCCGTCGCCGTCGGCGAAGCCCGACTTCATCGCGGAGCCGACCTTCCCGAAGTGGAAGAGGATGACCTGCGCGCCGGGGATCGGGGCGCCGTCGGAGTCCTCGACGCGGCCGAGGAGGGTCGCGCCCTTGGGCGCCTCGGCGAAGTCGACGCGCGTGGTCTCGCCGGACCGCACCTGGGCGGTCTGCATGCGCGGGGGATTCTTGCCGCCCACGTCCTCCTCCGTTGCCCGGATCAGCATGTACACCCCCGGGGCGAGGTCCTCGATCCGGTACTCCCCTCCCTTCGTCATCGCGAACCTCCAGCGCGTCGTCCCCGCCCTCCCGGTGCTCTCGGGCGGGAAGGCGATGACGACCGCCCCCTCGACGGGCGCCCCTGCCGCGTCCGTGACGGAGCCCGCGATCGCCCCCCCGATCGGGAGCACGATCTCGAGCGGGCCGGTGGTTCCTCCCTCGACGATCTCGACCCCGGCGACGGTGACCGATCCGCGTCGCGGCGCGCGGACGAGCAGGTCGTGGGAGCCCGGCCGCAGATTCTCGAGCTCGAAGGAGCCGTCCTCTCGCGTGACGACGACGGAGGTCCGGAAGTACTCGGGAAGGTCCGGCGTCCGCGCGGACCGCGCGGGGAGCTCGTCCCACGTCTCTCCGAACGGGAGGGTGGGGGCGTCGAGGGCGCTCGTCACGCGCGCCCCCGCGACGGCCGTGCCGTCCCCCAGGCGCACGCTTCCGACGAGTTGTCCGCCCCGTCGCATGCGGACGAGGATCTCCCTCGGTTCGGCCTTGGGCTCGACCGCGACGTCATCGACCATGCTCGCCGCGAAGCCCCGGGCCTCGACGGTGAGGTCGTGGAGCCCCTCCTCGCACCGCTCGAGGACGAAGCGTCCCTCCGCGTCCGCGAAGTCCTTGCGCTTCGGCTCGGAGATCTTGTAGGAGCGGAAGTCGCGCCGGTCGACGACGGCGAACCGCGTCACCGGCTTCTCCGAGGGATCGATCACGCGCCCGACGATCCGACCGCTCCGCGTCAGGACGATCTCGATCCCCTCCGCCCCGGCGCGCACGCCGATCCGCTTCGCGGCGGCGTACCCCTCGGCGGAGGTCTCGAGGTCGTAGGCGGTCTCTCCGAGGTCGGACAACCGGAACTCGCCCCCCGCCGTCGTCTCCGCGACCTCCGGCGGCAGGTGCGGGCCCTCCGGCCCCGTCCGGGCGAGCTCCGCGGGATCCGTCGTCGTCGCCCGGACGCGGGCGTCGGGGATCGGGCGCTTCTCGGGGTCGACGACCTTGCCGGAGATCGCGAAGGCGGGAGGGAGGGCGAGCCGGATCTCCTCCGTCTCCACGCCGGCCCGGACCTCGATGCCTGTCGCCATCGTCGGGCGCCGGCCGGTCGCCGCGGCGAGGAGGGTGTAGCGGAGCCCTGGCTCGAGGCCCGGAATGCGGAAGGCGCCGTCGGTTCCGGCGCGGGTCTCGCCCTCCAGCCACGTGATCGGGGACGCCCCCTCCACGATTCGCGGGGTCGGGTCCGCCTCGAGGACGAGATCCTTCCCGACGCGCACCGTCGCATCCGCGACGGGCGTCCCCTCGGGGGTGACCGCCCTGCCGAGGATCGCGCCTCCGCCCTCCACCGCGACTCGCGTCGTGCCGGGGGCGGCGTCTCCGGTCGGACCCGTGACCGGGGCCGCGGCGGCGGGCCGGGTCGAGGGGCTCCCCACGGGTCTGAGGGAACTGCCCGGCGCTCGCGGCGCCTCCGCCGGCGAGCCATCATCCGGAATCGAAGGAGTCGGAGCCTGCCGCTGAGCGCCCGAGAACAACAGATAGCCGGCGCCCAGGAGGGCGAGCAGGAGGCCGAGGATCGCGAACGCGCGGCGGGACACGGTGGCGTTGGAACGAGACGCCCCTTATACGGCGCCACTCGGCTTCCTTCCTCCCGAGCTGGGAGCCGAGCTGCCCGGCCTCCCCGCTTCGAAGGATGCGATCCCTCAGGCGGCGGGGCTCGCGGCCGGTGTAGCCGCGCGCCGACCCACGTGGGTCGCGCGCCCGATCTCCCGCCTCGTCCAGCGAAGGCTT
>CBRGOK010000668.1:0-2402 GCA_967798035.1 uncultured bacterium | reverse complement strand
TCGCGTTCGCGGCGGTCCGCCCGACCGCGATCCTCCACCTCGCCGGGCTCGCCTCCCCGCGCGAGGCGGAGGGAGACGCGCAGGCGGCCTTCGCCGCGAACGCGCTCGGCACCCTCCACGCCCTCGAGGCGGCCTCCGCGACCTCGCCGGGCGCCCTCTTCTTCCTCGCCTCGAGCGCCCACGTCTACGGGCCGGCCTCCGGCGGGCTCCGGGAGGACCATCCTCCGGAGCCCCGCTCGGTCTACGGGAGGACGAAGGCGGCGGCCGAGACCCTGGCCGATGCCTACGCCGCGCACGCGGGGCTCGACGTCCGGATCGCGAGGGTCTTCAACCTCATCGGTCCCGGGCAGGGCGCCGACTACGCGCTCGGCTCTTTCGCCCGGCAGATCGCAGCGATCGAGAAGGGGACGGCCCCCCCGAAGGTCGTCGTCGGGAACCTCGACCTGCGGCGCGACTTCCTCGACGTGCGGGATGCGGCCCGGGGGATCCTCGCTCTCCTGCGCTCTCCGGCGGGACCCGACCGGGTCTTCAACCTCGGCTCGGGGCGGGCGATCCCCGTGCGCCTCCTCCTCGAGGCCGTCCTCGCCGCGACGACCCAGCGCCCCTCGGTGGAGGTCGACCCCGCGCGACTGCGCCCGGGAGAGCCCGAGGAGGTCTACGCCTCGATCGATCGGCTGGCGGCCGCGACCGGATTCGCGCCGCAGATCCCGCTCGGGCTGTCGGCGGCCGACGCCCTCGCGCAGGCGCGCTCCGAGGCCTAGGGGTTCCGGGCGAGGGTCCTTCCGGAGGGGGCGTCCCCCTTCCGGAAGCGGTCGAGGAACGCCTGGAGCGTCCGCCCCGGGCACTCCGTCGCCCGCAGCCCGTAGTCGGCGCGGATCTCGCGGTGGGTGTAGACGCGGTTGGCCGTGATCTTGAAGCGCGTCATGCACTCCCCGAGGATCGCCCGCAGCCCCTCGACCTGCCTCGGCGCGATCGGCTCCTCCTCGAAGTTGCCGAGGAGGCAGATCCCGATGTTCCCGCGGTTCGCGTCGCGGTTGCCCGCGTGGGCCCCCTGGACGGAGAGGGGACGCGCCTCCCAGATGCGCCCCGTGCGGTCGACGACGTAGTGGTAGCCGATGTCGGCCCAGCCCGACTTCTCCTGGTGGATCCGCTGGATGTTCCGGATCTCGAGCGCCGTCTCCCTCTCGGAGGTCCCGGCGAAGGAGGTCGCGCTGTGGTGGATCGTGATCCGCTTCGGCGTCCCCATCGGCTCGACGTCGCGCCCCATCGGGCGCGGTCCCCAGGACGACCGCGGGACGATCTTGAGCGTGCCCCCCGTGGGCGTGGCGACCTTCCCGGCGGCCGGGGCAGGAACGATGGAAGGGGCGGGGATGGCGACGAGCTCCTTCTCGAGTCGCTGGAGGGTGGCGCGATCGGGGCTCTCGATCGACCGTCGGACGTCCGCCGCCTCCTTCGCGCGCCCGAGCCTCTCGAGGCAGATCGCGTGGAGGAGGCGCGCCTCGTCCGCCTCCGTCCCGGGCCGCGAGCGGAGCACGGCGCGGGCGCGGGCGCGCTCCGCGGAGGGGGCGTTCCCCTCCCGGAGGAAGGCCTCCCCGACCCCGCGCTCGTTCGAGGCGACGAGGCTCCCGGCCTCGTCGCGCTGGAGCGATCGATAGAAGAAGTGGCGCGCGCGCTCGAGGCGCTCGACCTCGACGTAGGCGCGACCGAGCTCGTTGGCGAGGCGCGCGTACTCGACGGAGTTCGAGCACTCCCCGAGCCGGTCCCCGAGCCGGTCGATCTTCTGCCAGGGGGTGAGGCTCGAGGAGAGGGGAGGGGGAGCCGACGGCGGGGGGGAAGAGTAGGAGGAGGATGAAGGGTGCGACGCGCAGGCCGCGAGAACCACGGCGAGGAACGCCGCGAATCCTCTCGCCCCGCCGCCACGAGAGGCGGGGGGGAAGGCGCCCGCGGGATTCATGGGGATTCTCTTACCGGTCGCCTCGGACCGGCGTCAAGCCAGGGCACTTCGGCCGGGTCCGGCCCCCCCCCTTCGGCAGCCCCGGATCAGGGCTGGAGGACGATGGTGATCCCCTCGTCATCCCACCCGGAAGAGGAGCGGGCCCCGGGTCGGCCACGTACCACTGGGCGTGGACCCCGAACGCTCCGACCTCGGATACGGCAGGCGCAAGCCTACGTCCAATCCATCTGGAGCGGGAGCCGGGTTCGAGCCGACACTGGGAGGGATGGAGCCTCAGGACTACCCGGTCGAGCACTTCCGGCTGATGGTCAGGATCGCGGAGGACCTGCGGACCCTGCCCGCCCAGATCGTGGCGCATGAGTATTGCCACGACGCCTTCGGCTCCTGGACCACGACGGTCCGGCGCCGCGGAGGGACGTTCCGCATCGCCTTCGACGGGAAGGAGCGC
>CBRGOK010000667.1:0-2406 GCA_967798035.1 uncultured bacterium | reverse complement strand
ATCCCGTGTAGAGACCCCCGCCCGCGTTCGCGAGCGCGACGGTCGTGAAGGAGGCGCCGTCGTTCGTGGAGTAGGAGAGGTTGACGCCGGTGATCGTCGCGCCGGAGTCGACCTTCGAGGTCACGGTGACCGAGACGGGATAGGGGACGGTCGTCACCGTCGTGTCGGGGAGAGGCGTGTGGGAGAAGACCGTCGGGCTGAACTCCTCGGCGAGGAAGCCGTGGCGGAGGGCGGAGGCTCCCAGGGCCGACTGGTTCGGGGTCCCGTCGGCCAGGTTCCCGTCGGCGTCGTCCTGGAGGAAGACCTCCCGGATCGCGTTCGGCCACCGGGAGGCGTTCCCGAAGAGGGAGTTGTAGCAGAGGTCCTCCGCGAGCACCGTCCCCGGGGCGGCACCGAGCGCGGCGATCAGGTTCGCGCGGGAGTGCCAGGTGAAGCCCGACCAGAGGTTGCCCACGCAGTGGACCTCGAAGGTGCTGCAGTTCGGGACGGGCCAGACGTGGTTGTTGTCCGCCGTCCGGATGAAGGACCCCGGGCCCGAGAAGTCCTGGCCGGTGATCGGCTGGCCCGTGAGGAAGGCGCCGTTGAAGTCGCCGATCCCCTCGGAGAGGCCCCCGTTCGCGATCCCGCCGATCACGAAGTCGAGGAAGTGGCCCCACTCGTGGTAGACGACGCTCGAGTAGCAGGTGTTCGGGCAGGCGCCCCCGGCGTTGTAGAAGTTGATGCTCCCGCCGCTCGCGGAAGTGAAGAAGGCGTTGCACGTGGCGGAGCGGTTCACGAAGACCGGCACCGGGATATCCATCCCCGTGGCCCCCAGGATACCGGCGACGTAGTCGTGGACGGTTTGGGTGAAGATCGCCCCGTTCACCTGGGAGGTCGTGAACTGGGCGGGCGCCGAGTTGAAGACGAAGTTCGCCGAGCCCCCCGCCGGGATCATCTCGGTCACCGTGATGTCGTCGGCGGGGTTCCAGGAGGTCGTCGCGTTGTTGTTGTTGACGTCGAAGAAGGGGCCCGCCAGGGACACGGTGACCGACTGCGCGGCGCCCGAGGCCGAGGGGATCGTGAAGTTCCCCGCCGCGTCGGTCGTCGCGCTCCCGATGCCGGCGATCGTCACGGTCACCCCCTCGATCGGCTGCATCACGGGCGGGTTCGTCACCGTGTCCGGGAGGAGGGTCGTCGTCCCGTTGCCGCTCACGTTCCCGCCGTAGTCGTTGTGGATCTGCTCCCGGATGTCGAGGGCCTCCCCGGTTCGGGCGTCGACGTACAGGAGCGGGTGGGTGAGCGGCGTCTCGATCTGCGCGTCGACCTCCCAGGCGAGGCGGCCCTTCCCCTCGACGGGGAAGACGACGAGGCGGGAGCCGGAGACGTGGTCGCGGCCGGCGACGAAGCCGAGGCCCGCGAGCGCCGAGGCGGCGGTCTCCGCGGATATCGTGGGCTCGACGGAGAGACTGAGGTCGCGCAGGGCCCGGGAGCCGAGGAGGGAGAGGTTCCCGGTCGCGACGTGGATGCGGAGGTCGGCGCGGCTGTCGATCACATCGAGGCCGGTGTAGGTCTGGCGGTAGACGAGGTAGTGGACGTTGCGCGCCCGGCGGTTGATCACCGGGACGAACGACTCGGGACCGGCCCCGAGGAGGTCCCGGTTCGCCACGAGGAGGGCGGTGCCGACCTCGAGGGCCTGGGACTCCGTCATCCCGCCCGGCGGCGCCACGGGCGCCCCGGGGCCGAAGACGGCGCTCGGGGTCTCCGTCTCCCCGTCCCATTCGAAGGTCCACCCCGGGCCATATCGCGCCTCGAACGCCTGCTCGAGGGCGCGCCGGTCCTGGCGCTCGCCCGCGGACGCGGGGAAGGAGAGGAGGGCCACCGCGAGCGAGGCCGAGCGGAGAGAGAGGTTCATCTACCTGCCTCCGGAGGAAGGGAGCCTGTGCCGGATGGGTCGCGTGGTCAGGGGTCGGGGACGGGCCGCCGGGCCCATCACCTCCGACGGCCGAAAGTAATATGCGGTTCCCTTTCGAGGCGCGCCAGGAGGTACTACCGGCGCGCTTTCCCCTTGGCCCCCGGCGGAGGAGGGTCGCCGACCACCCCTCCCCCCCCCTCGCGGGCCTTCTCGCACGCGGCCTGCGCCCCGCGCAGGAGGTCGTCCCGCGTCTCGAAGCCCGTCCCCGGCGCGACAGCGATCCCGACCGACAGGACGAGGGGGTCCCCCGCGAGGTCGCGCAGCTCCTTCTTCCGCGCGGCCTCCGCGATCCGCGTCCCCATCTTGCGCGCCCCCTCGTCCCCGGTGTTCGGGAGGAGGAAGACGAACCGGTTGAGGTCGAAGCGCCCGAGGACGTCGACGTCGCGCGACTCGAGGAGGAACACGGAAGCGAGGTCGAGGAGGGCGTCGGCGGAGGCCTCCCCGTCGAAGCCGAG
>CBRGOK010000666.1:0-2411 GCA_967798035.1 uncultured bacterium | reverse complement strand
GAGTGGCCACGAGGGCTCGGGGAAAAGCCAGCGGGCGGCGCGACCTCGCGGTCGTTCCTCGAAGGCATTCGTTGTGAGGTAGCCCGATGACGCCCCCCCGTGCCTCCTGGACGCCCTTTCTCGCGCCAGCTTTTGCGATCTCCTTCCTCGCCGCCGCGCCGCCCGCACACGCTCAGACCCTCACCGTGGCGCCGGCGGTCGAGACGGTCCCCGTCACGACGGGCGGGGACGCCGCCGACGACGCGACGATCTGGGTCCACCCCATCGCCCCCGCGCTGAGCCTCGTCATCGGCACGGACAAGGACGATGGGCTAGCCGTCTACGACCTCGCCGGGACCCTGCGGCAGTACCTCCCCGACGGGGAGCTGAACAACGTCGACCTCCGCTACGACTTCCCACTGGGCCTCCTGAGAGTCGCGCTCGTCACCTCCGGGGAGCGGAACAACGACCTCCTCGCGATCTACGCGGTCGACCCGGACTCGAGGACGCTCATGGACGTCGCCGCGGGCCCGATCGCGCTCGGCTTCGACGTCTACGGCTGCTGCATGTACCGGAGCCAGACGAGCGGCGAGTACTACTTCTTCGGCACCTCCGCCACCGGGCTCATCGAGCAGTGGAGGCTCTTCGCCAGCCCCGCGGGGGGAGTCGGCGCCCAGCAGGTCCGCTCCTTCGATGCCGGCGGCACGGTCGAGGGGTGCGTCGCCGACGACGAGAACGGCTGGCTCTTCCTGTCGGAGGAGAACGTCGGCATCTGGCGCTACGGCGCCGAGCCTGGGGCCGGGACCGCCTCCTTCCTCGTCGACACGACCGGGGCGAGCGGGAACCTCGCCGCGGACGTCGAGGGCCTCTCGATCTACTACGCGGCCGGGGGAGGGGGCTACCTCCTCGCCTCGAGCCAGGGGAACAGCACCTTCGCCGTCTACCAGCGCGCCGCGCCGCACGCCTACATCGCCAGTTTCCAGGTCGGCGCGAACTCCGCCCTCGGCATCGACGCCGTCTCCGGGACGGACGGCATCGACGTCACGAACCGGGGCCTCGGCGGCGCCTTCCCGGGCGGCGTCTTCGTCGCCCAGGACGATTCCAATCCTGGGGGAAACCAGAACTTCAAGCTCGTCCCCTGGCCGAGCATCGCCGCGGCGGTGAATCCGCCGCTCGCGGTCGACCCGACCTACGACGCCGAAGGCGCGGACTGCCCCGCGGCGGCGGCGACCTTCCGGAACGGCTCGGGCGTGAACCCGCCGATCCTCGTCAACTTGCAGCCGCCCGCGATCGGATCGACGTGGCAGGCGACCCTCGATTGCACGGGCCACGCCCCGAGCCTCGCCTTCCTCGTCGCCTTCCGCGCGCCCTCGAGCGGGACCTTCTTCGCGGGGGGGGAGGTGCTGGTCGACCTCACGAGCGAGCCCGTGATGTACCTGGAGGTCCCGCATACGGGGAACGTCCTCGCCCTCAACTTCCCCGTCCCGCCCTACCTCATCCTCTGCGGCGTCGAGTTCTCCTTCCAGGCCGCCTGCGCTGGCGCCCCGGGGACGACCCTGTCGAACGCGATCGACATCGAGATCGGCTGGTAGGCGAGCCGGGCGCGGCGATAGGAGGGGGGAGGAGGGGGTCGCCCCCGTGCTCCTCCCCCCGTCGACGATCCGCGCCGCCTACTTCACGAACGAGCCTTCCGTGATCGTCTGGTTCCCGCTCGCCTCGATCGCGAGGACCTCGAACGGGTTCGTCCCGGAGGGGAGGGACGCGACGAACTCCGGCGGAACCGTCACGCTGAAGGTCGTCGCCGGGAGGGTGACCTGGAAGCTCCCGACGATGACCTGGAAGCCGACGACGTCGATCGGCAGGTCGGGGAACCCCGGCGGGGGACCCGTGACCGGGCTCCAGCCGATGACGAGGGAGTTTCCGGGGCCGACCGCCGCCGAGACGTCGGGCCCGTCCGGGATGGCGTGGGACAGCGTCGCCTCGCCGTCGATCTCCAGCATGTCGACCGTCTTCCCCGAGAAGTCGTAGGTCCCCGCCGGGAAGAGGGCGAGGAGATCGGCGAGAGGGAACTCGTCGAGAGTCGGCTCTGCGCCCTCGAAGAAGAGCTCGGTCATCCCGAGCTGCGCGTAGCCCTGCTTCCCCTCGACGGCGAAGATCGTCTGTCCGCCGGGCTTCACGATCTTCATCGACTTCCAGTCCTCCCCGTCGAGCGAGACGTGCACGCCGAGGTCGTTGGCGCTCGAGTTGAACTCGAAGAAGATGCGCGCGATCTCGAGCGGGACCTCGGTTCCGCCGGGGCCCTGGGTGGAGGGGCCGGCACCGGGGAGGAGGGCGAGCCCCGCGAGGAGGGAGACGGCCGGAACGCAGAAGCGAAGGAGTCTCTTTCTGTTCATCGGAGAAACCTCACTTTCTGCCCGGGTCGTCTACCTCCC
>CBRGOK010000665.1:0-2412 GCA_967798035.1 uncultured bacterium | reverse complement strand
CTTGAGGAGCAGGGCGCGGTCGGCCCCGAGCGCGAGGGCGTAGCGCAGCTCCTTCTGCGCCTCCGCGTGGCCGAGGGCGAGGACGAGGACCTCGCCCGACCCGGACTTCTCTCGCAGCCGCAGCCCTTCCTCGAGCGCGAACTCGTCGTACGGGTTCAGGACGAACTCGACCCCCTGCGAGTCGAGGGAGCGTCCGTCCGCCGCGACCCGCACGCGCGTGTCCGTGGCCGGGACGCGCTTGATGCAGACGACGACGTTCATCTCGGGGGAGGGTTCGGGCGGGAGGGCGCGCGAGGATAGGCGGGCGCCGGAAGCGGCGCAATCCGCCCCGCTACGACGGGACGCGCGACGCCCCGAAGGATTCCGTCGCCGGCGCCGTCGGAACGGCCGGGAGGGCGTTCCCGACGAAGAGCTCGACGAGGTCGGGGTCCAGGACGCGCCCCCCCTCGCTGCGAAGGAGGTCCGTCGCCTCGGCGGCGCTCATCGGGTCGCGATAGGGACGCACGGAGGTGATCGCGTCGAAGTAGTCGACGATCCGGATGATCCGCGCCTCGATCGGCGTCTCCCGGCCGAGGAGCCCGCGCGGGTAGCCCGAGCCGTCCAGGTTCTCGTGGTGCCCGCCCACCATGCAGACGAAGGGGCTCATCGCCGGGAGGGGAGCGAGGCAGCGCTCGCCGACGGACGGGTGCCTCTCGATCGTCCGCCTCTCCTCCGGCGTGAGGGGACCCGCCTTGTTCAGGATCGCGTCCGGGATCCCGATCTTCCCGAGGTCGTGGATCTTCCCGCCGAAGCCGATCGTCCGGACCTGGTCGGCCGGGAGCCCCGCGAGCTCGGCGAGCCTCGTCCCGTAGAGCTGGACGCGGTCGCTGTGCTCGCGGGTGTACTTGCTCTTCGCGTCGAGGAGGGTCGCCATCGCGGAGAGGACCTCCATCGTGTGCCCCCGCTCGACGCGCTCGCGCTCGCGCAGGCGCTCGAGCTCGAGCGCCGTCTCCCGCAGCTCCCGTCGCTCGAGGGCGCGCGTCAGGGCCCGTTCCACCTCGTCGAAGAGGAGGGGCTTGCGCAGCACGTCGAACGCCCCTCGCTGGAGGGCCTCGACGGCGACCTTCGGATCGGGACGGATCGTCGCGAAGAGGACCTCGACGTCGGGTCGCCGCCCCCTCGCCGCCTCGAGGAAGGCGATCCCCCCCCCGTCGCGCAGCTCGAGGTCGGCGACGACCCCGGCGATCGGCTCCCGCGCGAGGATCTCGAGGGCCTCGGTCGCGTCCCCCGCCTCGAAAACCTCGAACCCCCGCCGCCCGAGGTACAGGCCGAGCGCGCGCCGGACCGCCCGCTCGTCGTCGAGGAGGAGCAGCCGGGAGTTCGCGGGCACCGCCACGCGGGACGCCGGGCCGTTCGACGAGGGTTCGCCGGTCGCAGTCGACAAGGTGAGCCGCTCCCCTCCCCGCGGGGGGCGAGCCCTCCCTATCGGCTGCGAGGGGAGGGGGGGGTGAGGAGGGGGGCGACGCCCCGCCGGCGGACCCTAGCGGTCCCGGTCCTCCGCGGTCTCCGCTTCCTCCGTCAGCGTCGCCTCCTCGGCGGCGGTGACGCCCCTCGGCCCGACGTCGAATCGGTCCCCGAGGTAGACGCGCCGGACCCTCTCGTCCGCGACGACCCTCGCGGGGGGACCTTCGAGGAGGATCTCGCCGTGATCGATGATGTAGGCGCGCTGGGTGATCTCGAGGGTGTCGCGGACGTTGTGGTCGGTGAGGAGGATCCCGATCCCGCGCGCGCGCAGGGCGAGGAGGATCGTCTGGATCTCCTGGACCGTGATCGGGTCGATCCCCGAGAACGGCTCGTCGAGGAGGAGGAGGCGGGGCTCGCTCGCGAGGGCCCGCGCGATCTCGAGGCGCCGGCACTCCCCGCCCGAGAGGGTCTCGGCCCGGTCGCTCCGCAGGTGCGCGAGGCCGAATTCCGAGAGGAGCGCCTCGGCCCGGCGCCGCTGCTCGGCCCGGGAGAGACCCCGGAGCTCCAGGATCGCGTGGAGGTTCTCGCGGACGGTCATCCGGCGGAACACCGAGGGCTCCTGCGCGAGGTAGCCCATCCCGAGCCGCGCGCGCCGGTACATCGGAGCCTTCGTGACGACCTGGCCGAGCAGCCGGACGGAACCGGCGTCGGGCCGGACCATCCCGACGGTCATCCGGAAGGAGGTCGTCTTGCCCGCGCCGTTCGGCCCGAGGAGGCCGACCACCTCGCCTTCGCAGACGTTGAAGGAGACTCCGTTTACGACGCGGCGCCCGCGGAAGGCCTTGATCAGCCCCTCGACCCGGATGAGCTCGTCACCCGGCAAGGAGCGCGAACCCCCTTGTGGAAAAGCGGTGGAGCGGACCGCGCCGGCCCGTCATCGCCCGCTTCGGTCCCACTCGCCTCCAGGCC
>CBRGOK010000664.1:0-2412 GCA_967798035.1 uncultured bacterium | reverse complement strand
ACCCCCGCCCGCGGGCCACGGCCGCGGCGGGGCCGGGGGGGTGGGGGGCGCCCCCCCCCGCGACCGGGAAGCCGCGACGCTGGGCCTCGCGCGCGGGGATCGAGGAAGTCTCGAGCCCGGCGACCGTCCAGCCGGATCGGCGAGCGGCGTCGAGGAACCCCCCGACCGAGCAGCCCACGTCGAGGAGGCGGCCGGGTTGGAGGTGGAAGGACTCCAGGAGTCGCCCGTACCTCGCCTGCTTGCGGGGCGCGTAGGCCTTCGCGACCTCGCGGTCGAGAGCGCCCTTCTCGTAGAGCGCGTCGTAGAAGGCGGCGGGCGCCTCGGGGAGATCGGCGCGGACGGTCCGGCACCCCCGGCATCGCGCGTAGCGGTAGCCGTTCTTCTCGAAGAGGGGGGCGAGCTCCCCGCCGCCGCAGAGGGCGCAGGCCCTCAACGCGGCTCGCCGCGCCGGACCGCGGCGGCGCGCTCGATCGCCTCCCGCAGGATCGGCGTCGAGGACTCGAACCAGCCCGCGCCGTCGAGGAGCCGGGACTTCCAGGACGAGACGCCGAGGGCCGAGGCCGCCTGCGCGATCGCGCGCGAGGCCGGCGCCGTCGGTCCCCGCCCCGACCCGCCGGCGACGAGGGGGACGGAGGCGAGCCTCCGGAGCCACGTCTCGTCGGCGAATCCCCCGTCGAGGATCGCGACGGAGGCGATCTCCCCGACGTGGGCGGAGGCGAAGCGCTGCACGAGTCCCGCCCCCGAGCCGCGTCCGAGGAGGTGGATCCGGGCCGCGTCGACCGGATGGGTTCTCCGGATCGAGGAGAGGACCGCCTCGACCGGGTCCCCTTCGTGGCCCTCGGGGGAGATCGAGGCGACGAGGACCCCGCGGGCCTCGGCGAGGTCGCGCAGGCTTCCCCCCGCCCAGGACCGGAACGGGGAGGCCTCCGTCTCGAAGGCGCTCGGGGCGAGGAGGAGGAGCGGGAATCCCGGAGGCTGCGGGCCGGCGGTCGGGACCCAGAGGCGGAACCGGATCGGAGGCTTGGTCGCGCCGGCCGGAGACGGGGCCGCCCGCCGGACCTCGCCGCGCTCGCCGGGGAGCGGGTCGGACTTCTCCGCCAGGGAGGCGGCGAGGGACTCGGCCCGCTCGAGGGTGGCGAGCGGCTCGAAGTCCTCGACGGGAAGCTCTCCCGTGGACGCCGCCGCCAGGAAGGCGATCTCCGAAGCGAGGGTGGCGGCGAGGTCCTTTCTCGACGCGTCGGTCCCCGCCGGACCGCTTCGCTCGCGAAGTCGCCGGATCCGGGCCGCCCCCTCCGAAGTCCAGGCGACCGGGAACGCCGGGGCGTCCCCCTCCTCCGCCCCGAGATGGACCGTCGCGACGAGGCTCGCCCGCTCGACCTCGCGGCCGGTCTCGACGTCCACGAAGTCGCCGGGGCCGGAGAGGTCGCTCCCGCGGGAGGTGAACCGCTTGAGCGGGACGGGCGCGGCGTCGAAGGGCTCGAGGCGGAGTCGAACCTCGACGAAGTCCGGCAGAGGGGAGGCGGTCGCGGGGAGGAAACGGAGATGCACGCGCCGCCCCTCGGCGCCTCCGGGCGCCTCGCCCGGAGCGAGGACCCCGACCCGGAGCCCCCAGGCGAGCTGCCGCGCCGCGGAGGGGGGACGGCCGAGGAGGGAATCGCGCGCCTCTCCCGACGCGGCGATCGCCCCGCCCCAGTCTCCCCGGAGGGCCGCCTCGACCGCCCGGTCCAGGGCCGGCGCCGCTTCTCCCCTGCGATCGGCCCCCGCCCCCTCGAGGAGGGGACCGAGAATCGAGAACCGGACCGCGGCGTCGACGCGTCCCGCGGAGCCCCCCGCGGGGGCCGCCCCGGCGAGGAGCGCGAGGGCTAGCGCGGCGGATAGGTCGCGAGCACGTGCTTGCGCCATGCCTCCTCGAACTGCACGACGGTCATGCCGTAGACCTCGCGCAGGGCGTCGGAGGAGGGGCGCTTGTCCTGCAGGATCCGGACGAGCGCGCCGAACTTCGCCCCGTCGAGCCCGATGAGGTACTCGCAGTGGCTCCACGACTGCGCGTGCTCCTGGGTCGTGAGGTTCGTGCTGTTCTTCTTCGCGAGCTCGGCGAAGGGGGTGCAGCGCTCCTTCACGATCATGTCCCGGACGGGGGGTCGCCACTTCCCCCCCTTGAAGGAGACGCTCGTGTCGATCTCCTCGTAGCAGTAGTTCGTGCACTGGCCGAAGAGGAGGTCCTCGAAGTAGTGCGCGACCCCCTCGTCCGCCCACCCCCCCTTGATCTTGCCGATCCAGTTGGCGAGCCAGGCGTTCGAGAGGAGGAGGTGGGCGACGTTGTGGACGACGTGGCGGTGGACCGTCTCGTCGTCGGGGAGGCGGTTGCGGTCCCGGAAGAAGGTGTAGACCGGCCGGGCCCCGAGGATCTTC
>CBRGOK010000663.1:0-2415 GCA_967798035.1 uncultured bacterium | reverse complement strand
TAGGAGACCGGAATAGCCCGACGATCGGAAGGCGAGGAGGGCCTCCGCCAGATCCACGTCACCCTCCCCGAACATCCGGTGCTCGTGCCGGCCCCTCGGAGAGTCCTCGAGGTGAACGGTGAGGAGTTGACCGGAACGCTCCCGGACCCTGGGGGCGACCGGGGTTTCCCCCGTGCAGTAGAGATGGCCTACGTCCAGGCACAGCCCGAGGTTAGGTCGGTCGACCTGGACCCGGATCCGGTCGAACTCGGGGAGCGTCTCGATCAGCATCCCGGGCTCGGGCTCCAGCGCGACGGCGAGGCCCGAGGCCGCCGCCTCCCCGCACACGGTGCGGAGACCCTCGACGAGCCGGACCTCCAGCTCCCTCCGTCCCTCCCCCTCGGGAGGCCGGCCCGACCACAGGCTCACCACGCGCGCCCCGAGGTCGACGGCCGTCCGGCAGGCTAGGCGGAGGAACTCCAGCCTTCGACCCCGCTCCTCGGGACGGGAGGAAAGGAGATTCGGCTCGTGCTTCCGCCGCGGATCGAGGATGAACCTCGCTCCGGTCTCGACGACGGGTTCCAGCCGCAACCGCCCGAGCAGGCCTGCGATCGCGGCCACCTCCGCCGCGCTGGCGTGGAAGGGGTCGAGGTGCTGGACGTCGAGCGTCAGGGCGACCCCCTCGTACCCGAGGTCGGCGAGGATGCGCAGGACGTCCTCCAGCCTGTGGTGGGGGAAGCCGTTCGTGTTGTAGCCGAAGCGCAGGGGCGCCACGGGGCCATCTCACGCCCCAGGCGTCCCCGGGGCAACGGGGGTCCGGCTCAGCCGGATGCGCGCTGACCGGGCGACCGGATCAGCGCGGCCGCGTAGCCCCCGTCCTGGTCCGCGGTCGGGGGACGGAATCGCTCCTCGAGGATCTCCACTCCCCTCACCGACCGGAGCACCTGCCGGACGAGGTCCCCGTTCTCCTCGGGCTCCAGGGCGCAGGTCGAGTAGACAAGACGTCCTCGGGGCCGGAGAGCCCGGAGGCCCACCCGGAGACAGTCCCCCTGGAGGCGCGTGACCTCCCGGAGGTTCGCCGGGGAGAAACGCCAGCGCGCCTCCGGCCGGCGGGCGAGGACTCCCGTGTTCGAGCAGGGCGCGTCGACGAGGACCCGCTCGAGCCCCTCCGCCGGAGGTTTCCGGCTGTCCCGGGTGCGGAGGATCGGCCGGATGGAGCGTAGCCCGAGCCGCTCCGCGTTCTCGCGGAGCCGGGCCAGCCGGTCCTCCGAGACGTCGCAGGCGAGGACCTCCCCTCCGTCCTCGAGGGCCTCGGCGATCTGGGTCGCCTTCCCTCCGGGAGCCGCGCACAGATCGAGCACTCGGGCGCCGGGATGCAGGTCGAGCAGCGAGACGGCCTCCATCGCCGTCTCGTCCTGGACCGTGAATCTCCCCGCGCGGAAGGGCTCCGAATCGAGCAGGCCTCGCGCCCCGGCCTCCACGCGAACGGCGAGGGGGTGGACGCCGGCATTCGACTCGAACCCGAGGGCGCGCAGGTCTCCGAGGAGCCCCTCCCGGGTCGTGCGCATGCGGTTGACCCGGACGGTCAGGGGCGGGACCCGGTTGTCCGCCTCGAGGATCGCCTTCGCCGCCTCCTCGCCGAACCGGGCGACCCAGCGCTCGACGAGGACCCGCGGATGGGAGTGGATCGCGGCGAGGTGCTCCGCGGGGTCCGTCGACGGATCGGGGAAGACGTCCCGCCCGAACCGGAACCGGCGGGGTCCGACGTCGAGGACGCGCCTCGGATCGCCCGCCTCTCCGGTCGGAGACCCTCCCTCGAGCTCCCTCAGCGCCCCCCTCAGGACCGCGTTCACGAAGCCCGCCTGCCGGACCCCCCGGCGCATCCGGGCGAGACCGACGGTCTCGTCGACGGCCGCGTGCGCGGGCACTCGCTCGAGGAAAAGGAGCTGGTAGAAGCCGAGGCGCAGGAGGGTCCGGAGGTCTCGAGGCAGGCGCGGTCGTGGAACATAGGCGGCGATCACGGCATCGAGGGTCCCCCGCCTCCGTTCCACGCCGGCGACGAGCTCCCTCGAGAGCGCCCGGTCCTCGGGCGCCAGGGGGAGATCCCGGGCGACCTCGGAAAGCTCCCGGGTGGCGAGTCCCCCGCGCAGGAGGGTCGCGAGGGCGAGGTCCCGTGCCGTCCGCATCCCGATCTAGGGAGGGGAGCCGAGCGTCTTCCCCGGCTCGAGGCGGCTGCCGCGGACGAACTCCCCGGCCTCCAACTCCCGTCCTCCCGCCCGGCGGAGGCGCTCGATCCGGTAGCCGCCCGCGCCGCAGGCCACGAGGATTCCCCCCTCTCCGGCGGAGAGGACCCGTCCCGGTGGGGCTTCGCCGATTCCCCCTTCGGGACGGCCGCGGAGGACGCTCCGGTCGGCGTCGCCGGAGAGGCCGACCATC
>CBRGOK010000662.1:0-2422 GCA_967798035.1 uncultured bacterium | reverse complement strand
ATCCGGCCCCGCGGAGCGGAGCTCGCCTCGCGCGAGGCGGCTTACGCGATCGAAACCTTGCGCCGTGAGGTCGCGGGGACGCGCTCCTCGGGCGTGAGGACTCCGGCGAGGTTGATCGGGTCGGCGGCGGAGACGCGCACCGGCGGGCGGGGACCCTTGCGGCGGATCTCGCGCAGGAGGTCGACGGCGGTCGGGAGCGCGAACTGCTCTCCCGAGAATCCCGCGACGAAGCGGCCGCCACGGATCTCGCCGCGCAGCTCCATCGTCCGGCAGGTGCGGAGCAGATCCCGCCAGGGGATCGGCTGGCGCTCGCGTGCGAGGAGGGCCCGGAAGACGACGCCGTACCGCCGCAGCAACGCGTGGATGACGAACTCCGGGGGCGGCACGGGAGGGGTCTCCCGACGGAAGAGGGACCAGCGTCCGGTCGGACGGAGCGGACGGTCCTTCCGCTTCCAGGGTGGAACGAGCAGATCCCGCAGGGCCCCGAAGGAATCGTTCGTGACGAGCCCGAGGGCGAGGAGTTCCCCGAGCCCGGCCTCGAGGTCGGAGGGGAGAGGTCCGCAGGCGCGCGCGAGGTCCTGGGGGAAGGTCGCCCCCTTCGTCTTCAGGACGTCGAGGATCGCCTGCGCGCGCCAGCCGAAGGTCGCCTCGGCGGGCGATCCCGCGAGCCCCGCCCATGATTCGGCCTCCTCCCGCGGAACGACGCAGATCGGAGTGGCTCGGACGGCCGATCTCCCGCTCCCCCAGAGCCGCCCCCAGGCGGCCTCGCCGCGGAGCGTGAGATCGTCGAGCCACTCCGGCCGGTAGTCCCGGACGCGGGCGGCCAGCAGGTTTCTCTCCCAGGCCGCCGCCGGAGCCTCGAATCCCGCGAGCTGGTTGACGACGGCCATGAGCCCGGCGGGCCCCTCGAGGCGGAACTCCTCGTCGACATGCTGCCAGCAGGCGAGGAACCGGAGGAAGTCGGCCGCCGGAACGGCCTCGATCTCCCGATGGAGCGCGTCGAGGGTGTAGCGCAGGATCCGCGCGAGGAGGCGGCGCTCGCACCACGCCTCGCGCCCTCCCATCCGGACTCGCATGGCGAAACCCTCGCGCTCGAGGTCGGCGAGGAGCGGATCGGGGTCGGTGACGGGGCCGAGGGCCTCGAGCCTCCCGCGCAGGACGTCCTTCGGGTTCCGGCTCGCCTCGGCGGCGAACCATCGGTCCCCCTCACGCACGACGCGACCGTCGGCGGCGAGTCGCTCGAGCCACGCCTCCCAAGACCGGGCCTCGTCGACCGTCGCAAAGCCCATCCAGAGGAGAGCCTCGTGGACCTCCTCCTCGTCGCGGGGGCTCGGCCACGCCTCCTCCCGCACGCGCCGCACCGCCTCGGGGTCGAGGTCTCCGACCGCGTCGGCCTCGCGGGGATCGAGGAAGCGGCGCATCCTCACCGCCTGGGTGCGGCGCTCCTCGAGGGGAGCGTCGTCGAGGAATCCGTAGGGGCGGACGGAGAGCACGCCGCGGGCGAACGCGGAGGGCTCCCTCGTCTCCACCGCGACCTTGGCGATCGTCCCGTCCTCGAGGCCGCGAAGGACCTCGAGCAGACCTTCGAGGTCGCACGCCTCGCGGAGGCAGTCCTCGATCGTCTGCCGGACGAGGGGGTGCCCCTCGGGGACGCGCAGGTCCCCCGGGGGGAGGGTCTCCCCGCAGGCGATCGCGTCGGGGAACGCCTCGACGAGGAGGTCCTCGGCCCGCATCCGCAGGAGGGGCGCGGGGACTCGCCGCCCGCCGCGCGCGCGCTCGAGGAGGAGGGAGCGGCCCGCGTTCCACCGCCAGCGCGCCCCGAACATCGGGGTCGCGAGGACCGCCTGCACGAGGACTTCCCTGGCGGTCGCGGCCCGGAGGTAGTCGAAGACCTCCTCGAGGGGGAAGCGGTGGTGCGGGCCGAGGGAGAGGACGATCGCCTCCTCGTTCGCCGCCGCCTGCAGCTCGAAGCCGAACCGCCGGCAGAAGCGCTTCCGCAGCGCGAGTCCCCAGGCCCGGTTGATGCGCCCGCCGAAGGGGGCATGGAGGACCAGTTGCGCCCCCCCGGCCTCGTCGAGGAAGCGCTCGGCGACCACCCTCTTCCCGGTCGGCGTCGAGCCGAGCGAGGCGACCCCTTCCTCTATATAGAGGGAGACCTCCCGGGCGATCGCCTCGGGGAGGCCGCACTCCCCCTGAACCCAGGCCGGGTCGATCCCCCGCTCCCGGACCTCTCCGATCAATCCCGACAGCTCCCGCGTGCGGGAGGGCGCCTCGCCGAGCCAGAAGGGGAGCGATGGCGGGGCACCCTTCGCATCCGCGACGCGGACGATCCCTCGCCCGACCTTGAGGATGCGCCAGGAAGCGTTGCCGAGCTGGACGATGTCGCCGGCGTCCGACTCGACGGCGAAGTCCTCGTCGAGCG
>CBRGOK010000661.1:0-2422 GCA_967798035.1 uncultured bacterium | reverse complement strand
CGGAGGGCTTGGCGTAGAAGCCGACCTCCGCCCCGCGGACGTCGCGGAGCGAGAGGGAGAAGGAGCGGTTCCGGTCGGCGCGGGGCCCGAGATACGGGATGAAGGTCGCCCCCGAGGCGTCGAACCGCGCCTTGTAGGCCTCCCCACGGACCCAGATCGTCCCGGGGGCCGTCTCGTCGACCAGCACGCGATCGAGCGGCGGCCGGACCGAGCCTCCGGTCGCGGCGGGAAGGCGCAGCGCTTCCACCTTCTGCGTGGGGGAGAAGGCCGGGCTCCCTGCCGGGCGCAGCGGGGGTGCAGAGGGCGGCTTCGAGGTGAGGACGGGCGAGGACTTGTCGGGCGCGGGAGCCGAGTGATCGACCCGGCTCTGCCGCCCTCCCTGCGCCGCCGAAGCGGGAACGGGCAGCGTCCCCATGACAACCGCGGTGACGATGGCGGAGCCGACGACTCTGCGGAACTTCGCGTTCATCTCTCGGCCTTTCCTCTCCTCGTTCCCCTGGACCGGTCCAACCTCGACCGGGGCCTTCCCGAAAGGATAGCCCGAGGCCCGCCCGACGGTCGGTTGCCCGTTTCCCCCCTCTCCCCCCAAATCTCCCCCCCGTGCGCCGCGAGATCGCCCTCTTCCTCGAGCACCTGGAGCAGGGAAACCGCTCCCGGCACACCCTGCGCGCCTACGGGGCCGACCTCCGGGCGTTCGCGGCGTTCGCCGCGGCCCGCGGATACCGGGCCCCGGGCGACCTAACCCCTTCCGCGCTCCGCGCCTACCTCGCCCACCTCCACGAACGGAAGGCCGCCCGCTCCTCCGTCCTGCGGCACCTCGCCGCCGTCCGTTCCTTCCTCCGCTTCCTCGTCTCCCGCGACCGGATCAACGCAAACCCCGCGCTCTCGATCCGGCTACCCCGGGCGGAGCGGCGCCTCCCGACCTTCCTCTCCCTCGAGGAGGCGACCCGGATCGTCGAGACCCCGGGGGAGGACTCGCTCGCGAGCCTCCGGGATCGCGCCCTCCTCGAGGTCCTCTATTCGAGCGGCTGCCGCGCGAGCGAGCTGGTCGGCCTGCGCGAGGAGGACCTCGACATCCGCGGCGGCCTAGCCCGCGTGCGGGGGAAGGGGAAGAAGGAGCGGATGGTCGTCCTCGGTCGACCCGCGGCGAAGGCGCTCCAGGCCTATCTCGGCGAGAAGCACCGGCGGGGCTTCGGCTCCGAGGCGATCTTCGTCAACCTCAAGGGCGGCCCGTTGACCGACCGCTCCCTCCGGCGAGTGCTCCGCAAGCATGTCCTCCGGGCGGGCGTCGGCCGGCGCGTCTCCCCGCACACGCTCCGCCACTCCTTCGCGACCCACCTCCTCGACCGCGGGGCCGACCTGCGCATGGTGCAGGAGATGCTCGGCCACGAGCGGCTCTCCACCACGCAGATCTACACCCATGTCTCCATGGAGCGCCTGCGCGCCGCCTACGAGAAGGCCCATCCGAGGGCGTGACCCCGACGGGATTTGAACCCGTGTTACCAGGTTGAAAACCTGATGTCCTAGGCCGGCCTAGACGACGGGGCCGTGAGAGAAGCGCACGAGCGTAGCCCCCCCCGCTCGGCGCCTCAAGCCGGGCGATAGCCGAGCCCTTCCAGGAACCCGAGCGCGAAGCGGAACTCGCGTTCGAGGGAGTCGACGAGGCTCCCCCCCGTCCCGTCCCCCCGGGCTTCCTCGGGGAGGACGTCCCAGGTGTAGGTCTCGATCTCGAGGTCGCCTCCCTCCCCGGCCTCGACGAACGCCTCGAGCGCCGCCTCGAGGTCTCGCCGCGTCGTCCGGAGCGCGCCGATCGACTCGAGGTGGATCGGCACGTGGACGTGGGAGCGCCACGCCTCGGCCGCCAGCCACTCGGGAGTCGGCTTGGCGACGTCGGGAAGGTCGAGCGTCCGCAGCCTCCCTTCATGAGGAAGCCGCCCGACCACCTGGTGGAGGTAGCGCGGCTCGTCGAACCTCTGGAGCGCCGCGCGGGCCGAAGGGTTGTCGGCGGGGGCGGGGACCTCGAGGGCGTTCGAGACCTGGACCTTCCCTATGCGCAGGCCCGCCCGGCGCAGGACCTCCGCCGAGGCGGGGAGGTCTTCGAACTGGACGGCGAGGTGGGCCGTGTCGAAGCAGACCCCGACGAACCGGCGCACGGCCTCCTCCGCGCGCGAGGCGTCGAGGAGCATCCTCCGGTCCCGGTCGCCGTCGGGCGCGACGAGCATCTCCCCCCGGACGAACGCGACCAATTCCTCCGTCGTCTCGGAGGTGGAGAAGGGCTCGGGCTCGAGCGAGAGGACGATCTCCCGTCCGGTCGACTCCTGGAGCCGGGACAGGGCCCCGGCCGCCTCCGCGATGCCGAGGGCGATCGACCGTCGATCCTCCGCCGAGTTCCCCCAGGGCTTGAACGATCCGGTGTGGGTGC
>CBRGOK010000660.1:0-2423 GCA_967798035.1 uncultured bacterium | reverse complement strand
GCCTCGGGGTCCCCGGCGTGCTCGGGGCCTCGCTCCTCGTCTCCATCGGGGCGCTCGCGGCCTTCGCGCGGGCGTGCGAGAGGGATCGCGCGGCGGACGCCGCGGGCCCCTCCCTCCCCTCCGCCGCCGGGATCGCGCGGTACGCGGCGGCGCGCTTCGCGCTCGGCGCGCTCGCCCTCGTCACGTGGACCCGGTTCGAGGTCGCCTTCCTCGGCCACTACTGGAACGCCTCCGAGGTCGCCTTCTACGCCCTCCCCTTCGGCGTCGTCGGCGCGGCGGTCCAGCTCCTCCCCGGCTCGATCTCGGCGGTCCTCCCCGCGGCGTATCCGGAGCGGCGCGCGCGCGGCGGCGATGCCGCCGCCGCGGACCTCTACCGGGGGGCCTTCTTCCAGATGGCCGCCGTCGGCCTCCCCCTCGGCGCGCTCGGCGCGGTCCTCGCGGGCCCGCTCGTCTCGCTCGTCTTCTCGGAGAGCTTCCTCCCCTGCGTCCCGGTCGTCCGGGTCCTCGCGGTCGGCGCGGTCCTCTCGATGGTCACGAGCGCCGCCTCCCACCTCGTCCTCTCCTCCTCGAGGGCCTCCTGGATGTTCCCCGTCGTCGCCGCCGGCGCCGCCGCGAACGTCGGCCTCGACTTCGCGTGGATCCCGCGCGGAGGCGCGCTCGGAGCGGCCTGGGCGAACACCGCCTCCCAGCTCTTCGAGAGCGCCCTCTCCGTCGCGGCCGCCGCCGCGGCCTGCTCCGTCCGGCCTCCCGTCGGGAGGCTCGCGACCCTCCTCCTCCCCCTCGCCGCCTGCGTCGCCGTCGGCGTCCTCGCCATGAGCCTCCTCCACGGGAACCCGTGGCTCGGCGCGGGGCTCGGCGCCCCGGCGATGGCCGCCGCCTACTACGGGGTGGGGCGCGTCACGGGCGCGTTCCGCCGCGAGGACCTCGAGGCGCTGCGCGTCCTCCTGCGGCTCCCCCGCCTCCCCTCGCGGAGGACCCGCGCGTGAAGCCGCTCGTCTCCGTCCTCCTCCCGTTCCGCGACCCCGGGCGGTTCCTCCCGGCCGCCCTCGAGTGCGTCCTGCGCCAGACGATGCGCGACCTCGAGGTGATCGCCGTCGACGACGGGAGCCGCGACGGGTCGGCCGAGTGGGTCGAGCGCGTCGGCGACCCCCGGGTCCTCCTCGTCCGCTCCGGCGGGCGCGGTCTCGTCGGCGCGCTCAACCTCGGGATCGAGATCGCCCGGGGGACCTACCTCGCGAGGATGGACGCCGACGACCTGTGCGCGCCGGACCGGATCGGGCGACAGGTGGCCTTCCTCGACCGCAGCCCGTCCCACGTCCTCGTCGGGACGCGGTTCGCGGCGATCGACGCGGAGGACCGGATCCTCTACGAGGTCCCGGTCCCGTGCGGCGACGCGGAGATCCGGGCCGGGCTCCTCGCGGGGAACCGCTTCCAGCACGGCTCGGTCGTGATGCGCGCCGAGGCCCTGCGGGCGGCGGGCGGCTACCGCGCCGCGATGCGCCTGGTCGAGGACTACGACCTCTGGACGCGGCTCGCCGAGCGGGGACGTCTCGCCAACCTCCCCCTCCTCCTCTACTGGTGGCGGATCCATCGCGAGGGGGTCTCGGCCCGCAACTTCGTCCGCCAGCAGGCGATGGCCGACCTCGTGAGGCGCTGCGCCCGCGCGCGCGCCCGGGGAGAGGTCGAGCCGCTCGAGGAAGCGCTGTCGGTCCTCGGGGCCCCGCCCCGCGGGTTCCGGGCCCGTCTCGTCGAGTGGCGATCCCGGGCTCGGGCGCTGCGAGCCTCCGCCCGCCAAGACCGAATCCTCGGCAGGCCGTGGCGCGCCTTCATCGGTTATCTCCAGTCGGCAGCGAGGTTTCCGTTCGATCCCCTCTACTTCGAGGAGCTTCTCCTCGACGTCATCGGTGGACGGGACAGGAGAAGGAGACGCGCCCTCCCCCTCCCCCCCCTGCCGTCGCCCGAGGGGGCCATCCTGGGTGGGTCATCCGCCCTTACCCACCCCTCCGCCGGGGGAGCGGGTTGAAATCGGGGGCCGGCCCCCCCTACCCTCCCCCCCCCTTTCACCCCCAGTCCGGAGGGACGATGAAGAACATTCGCAAGGCCGTGCTCGGGGCGCTGGCAGTGCCCCTCCTGCTCGTGGCCGGCGGCTGCTACGGGCCGTTCAAGCTGACGTGCAAGCTCCACCACTGGAATGGCGAGGCGACCCAGGACCGCTGGATCAACGAGTTCATATTCATCGTGATCAGCCCCGCCTACGGGGTCTGCACGATGGTCGACGCGGTCGTCCTGAACTCGATCGAGTGGTGGTCGGGCAAGAACCCGATGGACCCGACCGAGGAGAAGTCGAAGAAGAAGTAGTCGTCCCCCCGGGGCACGGTCGACGGAGACCGGGAGATCACGATCTCCCGCTCCGTGGAGGAGGG
>CBRGOK010000659.1:0-2425 GCA_967798035.1 uncultured bacterium | reverse complement strand
GTCGGGGGCCTCGGGGAGCCCGGTCCGGTTCCGGAGAACCCTCAAGCCCGACGCGAAGATCAAGGAGCTCGCCTCCTCGATCGAGGCGCAGGGCCTGATCCACCCCCTCACCGTCCGGAG
This sequence comes from uncultured bacterium, assembly GCA_967798035.1. Taxonomy (GTDB): domain Bacteria; phylum Planctomycetota; class UBA1135; order UBA1135; family JAKEFM01; genus JAKEFM01. Next base: position 2,305 of record CBRGOK010000659.1, on the reverse strand, counting down.
GAAGGGGGACCTCTTCGAGGTCGTCAGCGGCTTCCGCCGCCACGCGGCGCTCACGTTCCTCGCGAGGACGAAGGGGATCGCGCCGAGTGCCTACCCCGTGAAGGTGTCGGTCCTGCCCGACGGGACGACCGACGACGAGGCGCTGGCGATCTCCTTCGCCGAGAACCTCGCCCGGAAGAGCCTCGACGCCACCGAGAAGGCGATCGCGGCCGTCAAGCTCCGGGACGAGTTCGGGAAGACGAACGAGGAGATCCAGGCCCTGGTGAGCGTGGGCAAGACCCAGCTCAGCCGGGTGCTCGCCCTCCTCGCCGCCCCCGAGGACGTCCGGGAGGCCTTCCGGGCCGGCAGGCTCGCCCTGCGCCACGCCCTCGCCCTCGCCCGGGTCCCGGACCCCGCGGCCCGCGAGTCGGTCCTGCGCCGGGCGGGAGTGATCAATCTCCGGTCGGACAGGATCGCGGAGGTCGCCGGCGCAGCCGCGATCGAAGTGCCCGCGGCGCCCTCCCAACCGCAGGCCTCCGTGGAGGAGAACCCCCTCCCGGAGAAGATCCGGCCCTTCGCCCGCCTCGCGCGGACGACGGACCCCGCCTTTCCCTTCCGCCTCACGGTGCGGCTGAAGAGCGAGGAGGCGCTGACGAAGGTCGCCAGGTACCTCATGCGGGTCGCGTAGGTTCGACCGCGGGGGTCGTTCACGAGGCCGCCGGGCCCGCTCGGGTCCGGCGGCCTTCTTCGTCGGCACCTCGGGGAAGGCCCATGAGACCGCGCGGGAGGGCGATTCGCGCGAGGTCGAAGTTCCCGCGGGAACTCCTCATCGTCACGAAGTTCCCGCGGGAACTCCGCGTCGGCCTGCATCGCGCCTTGGAGGTCGCCCTCGGCGTGACCGGGCTCCCGTGATCCCTCCCATCGCCTCCGGCCGTCGGCTCGCGGCGAGAACCGCCGTCGGGATGGCGCCCGCTCGACCCCTCCCGCGGCGACTCCTCGTCCCGAGTCGTCACCCGAGAACGAGAAAGGAACTCTCCTCGTCCCGGCCGAACGCGAGGAGATCCTCGTGACGCGCGCGGAGGAGGGATTCGATCTCGTTCGTCGAGCAGTTCCCGAGCGAGATCCACACGACCTTGGGAGGGTGCCCTCGGAGGAAGCTCCGCTGCCGGAAGTCGGAGTCCTTGGAGACGACGGCGAGGCCGTCCTCGCTCGCCTACCGCCAGACGGTCTCGTCGTCGGCGCTCCGCAATCCCACGTCGCCCACATGGATCGATCCCGGGAAGAGGTCGTTCACCGAGCGGGCCAGGCGAGGGGAGAGGTTCTCGTCGAGGAGCAGCCTCACGCGGGCGGGATGGACGCCAGGCGGCGCTCGCGATCCGCCGCAAAGGCGAGGCAGGCGCGGATGTCCTCGCGGGTGAGGTCCGGGAAATCGGCGAGGATTTCCGCCTCGGACATGCCCGAGGCCAGGTACTCGAGGACTTCGTAGACGGTGATTCGAAGTCCGCGGATGCAGGGCTTTCCCCCGCGCTTGCCGGGCTCGAGGGTGATGATTCCGCGGTAGTCCATGCAGGGGATCGAGACAGGTGAGATTTTACCCCGGAGAACCCCGTCTGGGTGCTCGCCCTCGAGGCCCGCGACGCGGAGGAGTCCGGCGTAGGCCCTTCGTACGACCTCCTCGTGTAGCGGGAAGCAAGGCCGAGGGGGTCCCGTCAGCGGTCCGGCAAGTCGATAGCCGGCCGCCGCGGTCGCGGCCGGCGCTCGATGATCGCGCTCAAGCCCGTCAGCGTCACGGGTTCGTCGTGGACTTCGAGACCCACCGAGATCGTGCTACCCGTCGTTGTGGCCCGTCCTCCGAATGCGGCTCCGCTCGCCGCGCGCAAGTGACCCGCGAGCACGGCGTGACGGGCCGTTCCATGTAGTCTGGCCCGCTCCCTCCATCCTTCCCCCCCTTGCGCATCGCGATCGACGTCTCGGTCCTGGACACGCCGGAGCGGACGGGCGTCGAGAAGGTGTGCGAGAGCCTGCTTCGCGCCCTCGCCCGGCGCCGCACGGGACACCGCTTCACGCTCGTCGCGCCGCGACGCGCTCCGCCCCTTCCCCCTCTCTCGGAGGAGTTCGAGGTCGAGGTCCTCCCGGCGGAGGATCCGCTTCCTCTCTGGCGCGAGAGGCTCCTCCCCCCGTTCGTCCGCCGGAGAGGGATCGAAGTCTTCCATTCTCCCGTCGCGGCCTTCCCCCTCACCGCCGCCTGCCGCCGGATCGCGACGATGCACGAGGTCCCCTGGCTCGAGGCGGGGACGGAGGGGGACGAGGGGCGTCGCGCCGCGCA
>CBRGOK010000658.1:0-2431 GCA_967798035.1 uncultured bacterium | reverse complement strand
CTCCCCGTGCCAGAGGGTCGCGGCGGCGCCGCCCGAGGAGAAGGTCGACCCGTCGTAGATGACCTCGATCGTGTTCGCGGGCGAGGGGTTGAGCCGGACCTGGAAGGTCACGTTCTCCCCGCTCGAATTCCCGGGGAACTGCTCCTCCGAGTTCCACTCGACGATGAGCTGACCGCCCGCCGTGACGTCGTAGTAGACGTTCCCGAGGGTCCCCGTGTGGAGGTCGTCCCACCACCCGAAGACCGCGTCATTGGGGGCGCCCGCCGTGGGGATCGGCGCATTCGTGAAGAAGCCCCCGCCGAGGGCCTGGTCGAAGGTGAGGAACCCGTTGTTGTTCACCTGGAAGGTCGTCTTCGGCGTCCCGAAGAACGAGAAGGGCGCGGGGAGCGCGATCGGCGCGGAGGCCGTGTCGTCGTTGCCCGGGCCCCAGAGGAGGACCGCCGTCGCGGAGGTCGAGATCGTCGAGAAGGGGGCCGCGGAGGGGCCCGCGCAGTAGGTCGGGGGCGCCGCGACCGCATTCGACACCACGTTGTCGACCGTCCAGCCCTGGTAGGCGTTGCCGACGCCGTCGACCGTGTTGAAGCGGAAGCGGTGGGTCCAGGTCACGCCGGCGACGGGCGCGGGGCCCACCGTGACCGCGGTCGAGCCGGGGCAGACGGAGTTGCCCGAGATCTGGCTCACGACCCCGTAGCCTCCGCCGCCGGAGGCGACCTCGACGAAGCACTGGTCGAAGGACGCGCTCCCCCCGCCTTCCGTCTCCTTCGTGTACTCGAAGGCGAGATCGACGGCCCCGGAGACCGGGACGGGGATCGCCGGGGACTCGAGCTCCCCGCTGTTCGCAACCCCCCCGGTCGCGTAGTTCCAGGTGAAGAGGTCTCCTTGGTTGTAGGAGGCGGCGTTCGTGGCCATCGTGGCGGGGATCGGCGTCACGCCGTCACAGAACGCCTCGCCGTGCCACTGAGTGGCCGCGGGCGCGCCACCAAGTGTCTCGGTGTAGACCCCGAGGCCGCCGCCCTCGAAGTTCTCCGAGAAAATGATCTGTGCGGGGGCGGAGCCGGCGAGGGCGATGAGCCCTGCGGCTGCAAGGACAGCGGACTTCACCATCTTCGAAACCTTCCTTCGGGTGGACCCGACGACAGGGAGCAGGAACGTCGGGCGGCCTACACAACGCCGTCTCCTCCCCGTCCAGTGGGGCGAGACGGCGCTCCCGGAGCGCCCTGAGGTTAGCCGACGCCGTCGCCGGTGGATAGCCCCGGATCCGCGCCGCCCCCCCGCGGGGGCCGGGGCCGGGGGTCAGATCGACTGGCCGACCTTCTTCGAGTGGGCGATCGCGCTGAAGATCGCGAACACCCCGAGCGCGACCGCGATCCCGAAGGCCCCGAACTGCATCGAGGGGTAGTGGGCGGCCCCGGCGAGCATCCCGAAGAGCATCGGGCCCGACAGGTAGGTGTTCGTCCGCGAGGCGAGGAGGGCCTTCCGCGCGAGGGCGGGCTGCTCCGGCGGGGCGAGGCCGTCGCGCGTCCAGGCAATGAGCTTCTGCTGCGCGGGCCAGATGATGAACCAGACGTTGAACCACATGACCGTGCCGAGGAGCATCCCGAAGAGGATCCACATCGCCCGGTCGGACATCCCCCCGTCCGCGTCCCGGAGGAGGCCGTCGGAGAGGTAGACCTTCCAGAAGAGGCCGAGCCCCGAGAGGAAGGTGATCATTGCCCCCCACCGGAACCACCAGAGGGCTCGCGGGAGGAGGAAGGGGTTCACCTTCTTCTTCGTCTCCTTGTCGATCGTCCCCTGGAACGGGACGTTCACGAAGTTGAAGAAGTAGAGGTGCCCGATCCAGATGATCCCCGCGAAGACGTGGGCCCAGCGGAGGATCAGCTCGAGGAACTTGGGGACATCCATGGAGATCCCTTCGAAATCCCGCGGGGTCCCGCAGGGGGGGAGAGTGTTCTGTACCCGCGCCGGGGGGGGCGGTTCAAGCGCGCTCCCCCCGGGGTAGAGTGTCTTGCGGATCTCCGATGGAAGGCATGAAGGCGCTGCGCGAAGGGACCCTCGAGCTTCGCGAGGAGATCCGCGAGCGGGTCCGGGCGCTGCGGGAGCGGCGCTGGGAGCGGCTCTTCGGGTTCCGCCGCCGGGCGGCCGGCCCCCCGGCCCCGCGCGGCTTCGTCATCGTCCAGGTCGACGCGCTCGCCGGATGGGTCCTCGAGGAGGCGATGCGCCGCCGCCGGGCCCGGTTCCTCCGCAGCCTCCTGCGGCGGGGCGGGTTCGGCCTGCGCCGGTTCCAGGCGGGCCTCCCCGCCACCACCCCCGCGTTCCAGGCGGGGCTCCTCTACGGGGACCGGGGCGAGATCCCCGGCTTCCGCTGGCTCGACCGCCGCACCGGCTCGACGGTCTGGTTCGCGCACCCCGGCGACTGCGTCCGCGTCGAGCG
>CBRGOK010000657.1:0-2433 GCA_967798035.1 uncultured bacterium | reverse complement strand
CTTCCTCACGACGCCGATCGAGCGGGTCGTCTCGGCGATCAGCGGGATCGACACGATCGAGTCGACGAGCCGGGCGGGGGTGAGCCAGGTCACCGTGCGCCTGAAGCTGAACCACAGCAGCACGACCGGGCTGGCCGAGATCACCGCGCGCCTCCAGCAGGTCCGCTCGGAGCTGCCGGCCGAGGCCGAGCCCCCCGTCGTCGAGGTGCAGCGCGCGGACCGGCCGTACGCCTCCTTCTATCTGAGCTTCACCTCGAGCGAGCGGGGCATCCCCGCCCTCACCGACTGGCTCGCGCGCTCGATCCAGCCGCAGCTCGCGACTCTACCGGGCGTGCAGCGGGTCGAGGTCGTCGGGGGCCGCCCGATCGCCATGCGGGTCTGGATCGACCCCGACCGGCTCGCGGCGGCGAACCTCGCCCCCGGCGACCTGCAGGCGGCGCTCCTGAGGAACAACTTCCTCGCCGCGGTCGGCCAGACGAAGGGGAACCTGGTCCAGGTCGACCTCCTCGCGAACACCGATTTGCGCACGGTCCGGGAGTTCGAGGACCTCGTCGTCGCCGACAGGAAGGGCGGGATCGTGCGCCTCTCCGACGTCAGCCGGGTCGAGCTCGGCTCGGAGGAGCCCGACTTCATCGCGAAGTTCAACGACAAGGAGGCGGTCTACCTCGGGGTCTATCCGCTCGCGGGGACGAACGAGATCGAGGTCGCCCACCGCCTGCACGCGGAGATGGATCGCCTGGCGCCGACGCTCCCGAAGGACGTCGACATGCGCCTCGCCTACGACGCGACGGTGTTCATGGAGAACGCCCTCACGGAGATCACGAAGACGCTCGGGGAGACGATCGCGATCGTCGGCCTCGTCGTCTTCCTCTTCATGGGCTCCGTGCGCACCGCGCTCGTCCCCCTCGTCGCGATGCCGGTCTCCCTCGTCGGCGCGGCGATCGTGATGCTCGCCTTCGGCTTCAGCCTGAACCTCCTGACGATCCTCGCGATCGTGCTCTCCGTCGGCCTCGTCGTCGACGACGCGATCGTCGTCGTCGAGAACGTCGAGCGCCACGTCCGGCTGGGGCGCACGCGCCTCTCCGCAGCCCTCGTCGGCGCGCGGGAGCTGATCGGCCCGATCCTCGCGATGACGGTCACGCTGGCGGCCGTCTATACGCCGATCGCCTTCCAGGGGGGCCTCACCGGGTCGCTCTTCCTCGAGTTCGCGATCACGCTGGCCGCGGCCGTCGTCGTCTCGGGGCTCGTCGCGGTCACCCTCTCCCCTGTCATGAGCTCGCGCTTCGTCCACGCCCACGGGGAGGAGGGGCGCCTGACGCGGCTCGTCCACCGCGCCTTCGAGCTGGTGCGGCGCGGCTACGCGCGGGCGCTCGACGGCGCCCTCTCCATGCGCGGGGCGATCGTCGCCGCCTCCCTCCTCGTCATGGCCGGGGCCTGGCCCCTCTACTCCTACTCGCGGCGCGAGCTCGCCCCCGTCGAGGACCAGGGGCACATCAGCCTCTTCCTCGACACCTCCCCCGACTCCACGATCGAGGCGGCGAACCGGGAGTCGCTGAAGATCGTCAAGGCGATCACCTCCTTCCCCGAGGCGGAGTTCATGTGGTCCCTCACCGCCTCCTGGGGGGGCTTCGGCGGGATGGTGACGAAGGACTGGCGGCACCGCGCGCGCTCGACGGAGCAGCTCTTCGGCCCCGTCTTCGGCGCGGTCTCGCAGATCCCGGGCGTGCGCGTCTTCCCGCGCCTCGATCCCCCGCTCCCCAACGCCGGCCAGTACGACGTCGAGCTGGTCCTCCAGAGCGCGGCGAGCGCCGAGCAGATGCTCGCGACGGCGGGCGCGGTCGTCGGCGCGGGCTGGGCGAGCGGGAAGTTCCTCTACGTCGACACCGACTTGAAGATCGACCGGCCCCTCGCGCGCGTCGCGATCGACCGGGAGCGGGTCGCCGACCTCGGCCTCGACCTCGCCGGCGTCGGCCGGGAGCTGGGCACCCTCCTCGGCGGCGCCTACGTCAACCGGTTCAACTACTTCGACCGCTCCTACAAGGTGATCCCGCAGCTCGACGAGTCGGACCGCTCGACGCTCGGGCCGCTCCTCGATCTCAAGATCAAGACGCCCTCGGGCGGACTCGTGCCGGTCTCGGCCTTCGTGAGGATCGAGCCGACGACCGAGGCGCGCACCCTCAACCGCTTCCAGCAGCGCAACGCCGTGCGCGTCTTCGCCGGCGTCCAGCCGGGGATCACCAAGGAGGAGGGGCTCGAGGTCCTCGAGAAGGCGGCGGCGGCCGCGGGGGGGCCGAACGTCGACCTCGACTACGCCGGGGAGTCGCGCCAGATCCGGCGCGAGGGCTCGGCCCTGACGGTCACGCTCGGCTTCGCGGTGGTCCTGATCTACCTCGTGCTCGCGGCGCAGTTCCGATCCTTCCGCGATCCCCTGAT